>NZ_JAYMSC010000025.1:0-135133 GCF_038900775.1 Paraburkholderia sp. JHI869 | reverse complement strand
ACCCTATGCCCACCCCTGTCCCTGCGCATGCGCGCGTTGTGATCGTCGGCGGCGGTATCGTCGGCTGCTCCGTGGCTTACCATCTCGCGAAACTTGGCTGGAGCGACATCGTCCTGCTCGAACAGGGCGTGCTGTCGTGCGGTACCACCTGGCACGCAGCGGGCCTTGTCGGCCAGTTGCGCTCGCAGCACAGCATGACGAAGCTGATTCGCTACTCCACGGCGCTATATGCCGAACTCGAGGCGGAGACGGGGCTCGCCACGGGCTGGAAGCAGTGCGGCTCGCTCTCGGTGGCGCGTACGCAAGAGCGCATGACGCAACTGAAACGTACGGCTGCTTCAGCACACGCTTATGGCGTGACGTGCGACGTGATCGGGCCGCGAGAGGCGGGCGAGCTATGGCCGGTGATGCGCACCGACGACCTCCTTGGCGCTGTCTGGCTTCCGGGCGACGGCAAGGCGAATCCAACGGACCTCACGCAGTCGCTTGCGCGCGGCGCACGCATGCGTGGCGCCCGCGTGATCGAGAACACACGAATCACCGCTGTGCATACGGCGGCAACGCGTGCCGGGCGCGCAGTCACAGGCGTGGCGTGGCGCAACAAGGACGGGGACGAAGGCATGCTGCAGGCAGATTTCGTCGTGAACTGCGCGGGGCAGTGGGCGAAAGCGATTGGCAGGCTATGCGGAGTCACGGTGCCCCTTCATTCGGCGGAGCACTATTACATCGTGACCGAGCGCATCGCGGGAGTTCACCCCGATTTGCCCGTCATGCGCGATCCAGACGGCTTTATCTACTTCAAGGAGGAGGTGGGCGGCCTCGTGATGGGCGGCTTCGAGCCTGATGCGAAGCCGTGGGGCATGAACGGGATTCCGGAGAACTTTGAGTTCCAGTTGTTGCCTGACGACTGGGATCAGTTCGAAGTGCTGATGGAAAACGCATTGCAACGCGTGCCGGCACTGGAAACCGCGCAAGTTCGCCAGTTCTACAACGGGCCGGAATCGTTCACGCCGGACAACAATATCATCCTCGGCGAGGCGCCCGAGTTGCGTGGCTTCTTCGTCGGCGCAGGCTTCAACTCGATGGGCATTGCCTCGGCAGGCGGCGCCGGGATGGCGCTCGCCGAGTGGATCGTTGCTGGCCAGCCGACCATGGATCTGTGGCCCGTCGACATCCGCCGCTTCGCGCGCTTCAACGGCAACGACACCTGGCTGCACGACCGCGTAAAGGAAACGCTGGGGTTGCACTACGCAATGCCCTGGCCCAACCGCGAACTCGACACGGCGCGCCCGTTCCGTCGCTCGCCGCTTCATGCGCTGCTCGCCGCCGATGGCGCGTGCTTTGGCAGCAAGATGGGCTGGGAGCGTGCGAACTTCTTTGCGCCTCAACCCGCGCAGGCGCGCATCGAGTATGCATTCGGCCAGCAAAACTGGCTGCCGTGGAGTGGCGCGGAACATCGTGCCTGCCGCGAGCGCGTCGCGCTGTTCGACATGACTTCGTTTGCCAAGCTGCTCGTCAAGGGGCGTGACGCGGAAAATGTTCTGCAGGGTATCGTTGCCAATGACGTGGCGGTGCCGGTCGGCACGACGGTATATTCAGGCATCCTGAACGAGCGAGGGGCTTACGAGTCGGACGTTACGCTCACGCGCCTCGCCGATGACCAGTATCTCGTCGTGACGGGATCCGCACAGGCAACCCGCGATTTCGACTACATCGAGAAAGCGATTGGGCACGATCGGCACTGCGTGCTCGTCGACGTCACCAGCCAGTACGCGGTGCTCGCCGTGATGGGGCCGCATTCGCGAGCGCTGCTGCAAGGTGTTTCAAAGGCAGACTGGAGCCCCGAGGCGTTCCCCTTTGGACAAAGCCGCGAGGTCGATATTGGCTACGCGACCGTACGAGCGACGCGCGTGTCGTACGTCGGCGAACTGGGCTGGGAGCTGTACGTTCCGGTCGAATTCGCAGTGGGTGTCTACGAGACCCTTCACGCCGCGGGCGAAGCATTCGGGTTGGTCAATGCGGGCTACTACGCCATCGAGTCGCTGCGCCTCGAGAAAGGCTACCGCGCGTGGGGCCGCGAACTCTCGCCCGAGCACAACCCTTTCGAAGCCGGGCTCGGGTTTGCATGCAAGCTCGACAAAGACATTGCGTTTCGCGGGCGCGACGCGCTCCAGCGCCTGCGCGACCAGCCCCTGCAGCGCCGGCTCGCCGTGTTCAGTGCCGACGGCGCAAGCGATCGCATGCTATGGGGTGGCGAAGGTATCTTGCGCGACGGTAAGCCGGTTGGCTCAGTAACCTCGGCCGCCTTCGGCCACACGCTCGGCTGCCCGGTGGCAATGGGTTATGTCTCGCGCCCGGAAGGGGGAGTCGACGCCGCATGGCTGGCAGCGGGGCGTTACACAATCGACGTGGCGGGAGAGCAGATTCCCGCGACCCTGCATCTGCATGCCCCGTACGACCCGCGCTCGTTGCGCATGAAGAACTGATTTCAACGACACGGACTCGATGGTGGCGGCATGCACTACGCGCAATTGCGGGCATTTCATGCGGTGGCGGAGCAGGGCGGCTTTTCAAAGGCGGCTCGTGTGCTTTCGCTTACTCAGCCAGCGATTTCCGATCACGTGCGGCGGCTCGAACAGGACTACGGCGCTCAGCTTTTCGAGCGCACTGCGCGAGGTGTCGAGCTGACGGACCTCGGGCGGCGCCTGTACGCGGTGACGCGCCAGATGGTGGCCTGCGAGCGCGACGCACGACGGTTGCTGGAAGCCGCAGGCGAGCTCGAGTCGGGCGAGCTTTCCCTCGTCGCCGACGCGCCGGATCTGGCGATGAGGCTGATTGGCGCGTTCCGCATGCGCCATCCGGGGATCGTAGTGAAGCTTTCGGTGGCCAACGCGACCGAGTGCATGCAGCGCGTCCTGGCGGGCGTCGCCGATGCTGCGATCTCTGCCGCTCATTGCGTGCACGCTCGTCTGGAAACCCGGGTGTTGTGCGAGGAGCCTCTTGTGGCCGTTGTACCCGCCAGCAGCGCCGCGGCCACGCAGGCGCCGATCAGCTACGAAGCGCTCGTACTCCAACCGATGATCTTCCGCGAACCGCTATCTGTCACGCAGCAACTGCTCGAAGCGGAACTGGCGCGCAAGCGCCTGCAAGTGCGCCCCGTGCTGTACGTGGAAGGTCGCGAGGCGCTGCAGACCGCTATTGCGCAGGGCGTTGGCGTCGGCGTCGTCGCGAGGGCGGAGTTCGGCGGCTCGCCCGGCGTCCGGGCGATTGCGCTTGCCGACTGCCAGGTTCGCATGGTCGAGTCGCTGGCGCGACTCGCGGACCGTCCTGCGTCAAAGCTTCTGGAGGCACTTTTTAGCACCGATCCCGTATCGCCGTGACTTCGGCGACTCGATCGCGCGTCGGGCTCGATCGTTGCTACACATTGCGGCGGACCCGCCAGGCTATTGATCGGGCGCCCATAGCCGGCCAACAATCGATTCATGGAAACTATCCGGCGCTTGTCGTGAGACCCGAAGCATGAAAGAACGAGCAACCATTGTGTGCTGGCAACGAGGAGGGATTCTCCTCGTTGAGCGGGGAAGATCGAGATGGTCGCTGCCAGGCGGCACGATCCGGCGAGAGGAATCGCCGGCGGATGCGGCTGCTCGTGAGCTCACCGAAGAAACGACGCTCGAGGGCTACGAGTTGGGATACCTGTTCCAGTTTGGCGGGCTCAACAAGCGGCACCACGTTTTCTTCTCCGTGCTGCCCGATGAGGCGAGGCCTGTGCCGAGCAACGAGATTCTCAAGTGCCGATGGTTTCGTCCCCGCCAGGTGTCGACACTTGTCACCAGCGTACCGACAAGGGAAATCGTCAACCTTCTGTTTGATCGCGAATTGACGCAGTTAGCTGAAGTCGCGTCGGTGCGCCCCGAATTGCGTCCGTAATCAAGCTTTCGCAGCCATGTCGCGAAGGCCCTGGAGCTATTCGCCGATCCAGGACCCGCGCAGATCGCTGTCATGCAGCAATTGCAAAAGCGTTTGGGCCGGACGGCTAAGGCGTTTTGCGGCCAGCGCAATGAATTCGACATCCGGGAGCGTGGGCAGGCTTGCCGCGTTGACAGGCGGCGCAAGGCCACGCGCCGCGAGATACTGCGATCGCACCGTAATGCCGAGCCCGCCACGCGCGGCCGCCACGCAGCCTGCATGACTGCTGCTCGTGCAGACCATCTGCCAGCGGAAATCGGTTTGTGCGAGTGCGTCGAGCACGACGGCACGCGTGACGCTCGGTTCGGCGACCAGGACGAGCGGGAGAGGTTGCGTCAGGTCCACGACCGTGCCGGTGGGCGCGAGCCACTCGAGCCTGCTGCTGAACAGCACCGCACCGCGTTTGTCACCGACCCGCCGTTTGCCGACCATGAGATCGATCGTGCCGGCATCCAGAAGCTCGTAAAGTTCGCCGGTCATGCCGATGGTGATTTCCAGCTCCACGTCGGGATGCGCGTTGCGAAAGGCTGTGAGCACAGTCGGTAGCGGACCGAGTGCGACGTCGTCCGACGAACCAAGACGAACCCGCCCCTTCAGGCGCGGCGCGCGGAACTGTGCCTGTGCGCGGTTCATCGCCTGCAGGATCACGCTTGCGTGCGCGAGCATGGCCTCGCCGTCCGGCGTGATCGAAAGAGAATGCGTGTCGCGCACAAAGAGCCGCCTGCCAATGGTCTGTTCGAGGCGGCGGATATGCTCGCTGACGCTCGACTGGGTCAAGCCGAGCTGCCGCCCAGCCTCGGTGAAGCTGTGGCAGGTCGCGACGGTGACAAACGTCCGGAGCCAGATGGGATTGAGCATTCGGGCATTGTTATCGGAAATGCCGATGACAGTCAACGTCGTCAGTGGGGTTCCCGATTTACGTCGATGACAATACCATGACGCCATCCCCCCATGTCTGTCGTCGCGCGCTGCGCGCCAGAAGTTTCAATGACCAAGGACTCCAGTCACACCGCATTGCTGTGGATCGTCGCCGCAGGCTTTTTCATGCAGGCACTCGACACGACGATCGTCAACACCGCGCTGCCCTCCATCGCGCACAGCCTTGGCGTGCGCCCACTCGAAATGCAACCGGTGATCGTCGCCTATACGCTGACGATGGCGATGCTGACGCCCGCGTCGGGCTGGCTCGCCGACCGCTTCGGCACGCGCCGTGTCTACTTCACCGCCATCCTGATCTTCGTGCTGGGCTCGCTGTGCTGCGCGAACGCCCATACGCTGGGTCAACTCGTCGTCGCACGCGTGCTGCAGGGCATAGGCGGGTCGATGCTGTTGCCGATCGGGCGACTCGCCGTGCTGCGCGCCGTGAGCGGCGAGGCGTATGTCTCGGCGCTCGCGCTGATTTCAGTCTCCGGTCAGGTTGGCCCGATCGTTGGACCGACGCTTGGCGGCTGGTTCGTCCAGTCCTTCTCCTGGCACTGGATCTTCCTGATCAACGTGCCCATTGGCATTGTCGGACTGTTCGCAGTCCTGCGCTATCTGCCTCGCGCGACAGGAGAGCGTGCGCCTCCGTTCGATTTTGCCGGTTGCGCGCTCGTGTCGCTGTGCATGATCGCGTTTTCGCTGGCGGTAGAGGTTCCGGGTCAATCGCATCGCGCCGCGTGGTCCGCGGGGCTCTTCGTGCTCGGTCTCGTCAGCGCGCTCGCCTACGTGCCCTACGCACGGCGGCGCCAGAATCCGCTCTTCAAGCTGGCTTTGTTCCGCGAGCCGAACTTCAGCGTCGGTCTGATCGGAAACCTGCTGTGCCGGATCGGGTCCAGCGCGGTGCCGTTCCTCGTTCCGCTGCTGATGCAGCTCGAGCTCGGCTATTCGCCGCTGCGATCGGGCGTCATGATGCTGCCCGCCGCTATTTCGGGAGCCCTGGCCAAGCGCTGGATCGCCCCGCTGATTCGCCGCTATGGCTACGACACTTTCCTGCTCGTGAACACGCTGATCGTTGGCGCATCGATCGTTGCGTTTGCATTGATATCGCACGACACGCCCATCATCGTCGAGATCGCGGTGCTGGCGATTTTCGGTGCGGCGAACTCGATGCAGTTCGCGGCGATGAACAGCGTCACGCTCAAGGGACTTTCGCACGAGGATGCCGGCAGCGGCAACAGCCTGTTCTCGATGGTGCAGATGCTGGCGATGGGTCTCGGCGTGTCGGTTGGCGGCGCACTCGTGAGTCTCGCCGCCGATCAATGGGGATCGGTGGCGCTGGGTTTCCGGGTGAGCTTCGCTGCGGTCGGTGCGATCACGCTGGCGTCTGCGCTGATCTTCCGGCGCATCGAGGAAACGCCCGCAGCGGTCTCGACATCGGTCGAACGAGCGGCGGCGGGCGCCCGGTAACTGTCGCACTCATCGCTTGCATGACCGACCGTCGCGCGCCCGGATCGGGTGCGTCATGACGCATGCTAGTGCGCAGTTTCCCCGATGCGGGGCACGAACATGCCCCGCGTGCCCGGAAGGCGTGCTTTTTTTCATTGGCACGCTTCTCGCTCTAAGGAGTGGGCAAGGAGCCGGCGCAGCATCCGGTTCGACAGACAATCTGGAAATGGACAGCTAGGGTTCCGGCCTGCTTCGCGCAGGTGCTGGTCCGAGAGCTGTCGACCTCAGGCGAGGTTACACGGCGGGATAAAAGCCCGGGAGAGAACGCGATGTTTGCGCTGCTCCCTGCCGTTGCTAACCGTCTCCTTTGAGGTCAACCTCATGCGCAAGCTCGTTCGCTGTCTTGGCATCGCCGCCGTCTCCCTCGCCACCTTCGCCTCTAGTGCCGCATTCGCCGCGGGCCGCAGCGACTTCAAGGTTTGCTGGACCATCTACGCCGGCTGGATGCCGTGGGGTCAAGCCAAAACGCAGGGCATCATTTCGAAGTGGGCCAAGAAGTACAACATCAACATCGATGTCGTGCAGTTGAACGACTACGTTGAATCGATCAATCAATACACCGCGGGCAAGTTCGACGGCTGCGCGATGACCAACATGGATGCGCTCACCATCCCGGCTTCGGGCGGCGTCGATTCGACGGCACTCATTGTGAGCGACTACTCGAATGGCAACGACGGCGTGCTCATGAAGGGCAAGGGCAAACAGATCGCCGACCTGAAGGGCCAGCAGGTCAACCTCGTGCAGTTTTCGGTCTCTCACTACCTGCTCGCACGCGCGTTGGAAAGCGCGCATATGAGCGAGCGCGACCTCAAGGTTGTGAACACATCCGACGCCGATATCTCAGGCGCGTTCGCGACCCCGACCGTTCATAACGCGGTGACATGGAACCCGATGCTCGCCGACCTGAAAGCGCAGCCGAACGTGACCGAAGTCTTCGATTCGAGCAAGATTCCCGGCGAAATCATGGACATGATGGTCGTCAACACCAAGACGCTGCAAGAGAATCCGGCGCTTGGCAAGGCACTGACGGGCGCATGGTTCGAGATGGTCGCGCTGATGCACAGCGACTCTGCTGCGAGCACGACCGCGCTGACGTCGATGGCGAAGGCCTCCGGCACCGACCTTGCGAACTTCAAGGGGCAACTCTCGACCACGGCTCTCTTCTACACCCCGCAGGCGGCGGTGGCGTTCGTCACGAGCCCGGACATGCCGAAGATCATGTCGCGCGTAGCGAAGTTCTCGTTTGACCATGGTCTGCTCGGCCAGGACGCCAAGAGTGCGGATTCCGTCGGAATGGCATTCGACAAGGACGTGGTCGTGGGCGACAAGAAAAACGTGAAGCTGCGTTTCGACCCGACCTATGTCGAGCTGGCGGCGGCGGGCAAGCTCTGAAACAGCCATTGACGTTTCAAAGAGGCGGTCACCATGCGACTCATCAACCGACATCCGAGCCGGATCGGCAGCTTGATGCTGCTCCTGCTGCCGTTCGTCGTGCTGTTTGCAGTGTATTTCACGGGATCTGCACAGCGGCTCAAGCTCAATCCCGATGACAAGCTGCTTCCGAGCGCGGCGCAAATGCAGGATGCCGTGAAATCCGTCGCGTTCACCGAGGACAAGCGCACCGGCGAGTATCTGTTCTGGGACGACACCCTCTCGAGTTTGCGGCGACTGGGAATCGGTCTTCTCGTGAGCGCGGTGATTGCGCTGGTGGCCGCGATCGCGACGGGCTCGCTGCCGCTCGTCAGTGCGACGCTCTCGCCATTCATCACCGTCGTTTCGATGGTGCCGCCGCTTGCCGTGCTGCCGATCCTTTTCATTGTCTTCGGGCTCGACGAGCTCTCCAAGGTCGTGCTCATCGTCTTCGGCATTACGCCCATGATCATTCGGGACCTGCACGCTCGCGCCCGCGACATTCCCGCCGAACTGTGGGTCAAGGCTCAGACGTTGGGGGCCACGAGCTGGACGGTCATTTTGCGTCTGGTCCTGCCGCAACTCCTGCCGCGTCTGCTGGTGGCGATGCGTCTGTCGCTCGGTGCTGCGTGGCTGTTTCTCATCGCGGCTGAAGCAATCGCATCGACCGATGGGTTGGGCTACCGCATCTTCCTCGTGCGCCGTTACCTCTCCATGGACCTGATTCTGCCGTATGTCGCGTGGATCACGCTGCTCGCGTGGCTCACCGATGAGCTGCTGCGCCGGATCACGCAATGGTCGTTCCCCTGGTATGGCGGAGGTGGACGATGATCGAAGTCCGCAACGTATGGAAAGAATACGGCGACCAGGTGGTCCTCGAACGTTTGAATCTCACCATCAAAGAGGGCGAGTTCTGTTCGATGGTCGGCGCGTCCGGCTGCGGAAAGTCGACTTTTCTGCGGCTGCTGCTGGGTCAGGAGCAGGTGACGCGCGGCGAGATCTTGCTGGACGGTCAACGGCTGCCCGGCGAGCCGGATGCCCATCGCGGCGTCGTGTTTCAACGCTACTCGGTGTTCGAGCACCTTAGCGTGCTGCGCAACGTGATGTTGGGACTGGAGCTTCCAAAGGCCCGGTTCACGGGCCGGTTGTTCGGAGCGCAACGGCGCGCGGCACGAGACGAGGCGGCGGCGATGCTCGAGCGGGTGGGACTCGGTGCGGCCTTGAACAAGTACCCGCAGCAACTCTCCGGCGGCATGCAACAGCGTCTCGCCATTGCGCAGGCTTTGATGATGAAGCCACGCGTGCTGCTGCTCGACGAGCCGTTTGGCGCACTCGACCCCGGCATCCGCAAGGACATGCACGTGCTGCTCTCGGAACTGTGGCGCGAAGCGAAGCTAACCATCTTCATGGTGACGCATGACCTGAAGGAAGGCTTCACGCTGGGAAGCCGCGTGCTCGTGTTCGACAAGGTGCGCGTGGACCCTCAAGCGCCGGGCGCCTACGGCGCACGCATCACCTACAACATTCCGCTCGACCGTAGCCGCGAATCGGTGTCCGCGGTCCATCTGGCCCGCGCCGCGGTTCAAGGGGCATCGGCCAGCATCGAAGTGGTCTCATGAAGGGAACGAAAACATGAAGTTACTGCTTGAAGAAGCCGTCCCGGGCGGCGGCCATACCTCGCTCATCGTGAAGCGCGGACAATCGTTGCGCGTGACTGACCTGCACGGCGGCGCCAACGTCAGTGTCATGATGGTCAATGCAACGGAAAAGAGCGAGCGTCTGAACCTGCCGGATTCGCTGAAGTGCCAGCACACCGCGAAGCTCACCACGGGTCATTGCCTGTACTCCGATATGGGCCGCGTGCTCGCCGCCATCGTCGCCGACACATGCGGATGGCACGACAGCATCGGCGGCGTCTCGAACGCAGAAGAAGTCACGGCGCGATACGGTCAAGGGCGCTATCAGGAACTGCGCAACGGGTTCTACCGCAACGGCACGGACAATCTGCTCGTCGAGATGAGCAAGTGGGGGCTCGATATCTCGGACCTGCTCATGACGCTCAACCTTTTCAGCCGTGTCGACGTCACGAGCGAAGGGGCGCTCAATTTCGTGAGCCACAACTCGAAGGCTGGCGACTACGTTGACCTGTACGCGCCGATGAACACGCTGGTCGTGCTCACGGCGATCCAGCATCCGCTCGATCCGAACCCCGAATATGCGCCCAAGGCGGTGCAACTCGCGTTGAGCGAGGCGCAGCCCGATGTGGCGGAAGTGTGCCGTACCGCATGCGAGGAGAACGTGCGCGGATTTATCAACACCGAGCGTTTCTTTCTTTGAGCGGAGAGCACTTCATGACTAGCACGCTTATCGTCAGCGACAAACAGCCCGCGAGCGCGGTTTACCGCGAGACAGTGGCAGCGGGCGAGCCCTGGCTGCACGAAGTGAAGGCGGGGCAGACACTGCGCATCGTCGATCTGGAGGGCAACCAGGCGGTCGATACCTTGTTCTACAGTCTCGCTGACCCGCGTGAGCGCTTCGACCCGCAACGCACATTGCGTCGACAGCAGAGCCTCTACCTGACGTCGGGCTCCGTGTTGTATTCGAATCTCGGCAATCCGATGTTGACCATCGTTGCCGATACCTGTGGACGCCACGATACGCTCGGCGGCGCCTGCGCACAGGAGAGCAACACCGTGCGCTACGCGTTGGGAAAGCGCTATATGCACAGCTGCCGTGACAACTTCCTGCGCGCCTGTGCGCATGACGGCCGGCTCTCGAAGCAGGACATTGGCGCGAACATCAACTTCTTCATGAACGTGCCCGTGACGGCGCAAGGCGGGCTCACCTTCGAAGACGGCATTTCCGCACCGGGGAAGTACGTCGAACTGCGCGCCGAGATGGACGTCATCGTGCTGATTTCCAACTGCCCCCAGTTGAACAATCCGTGCAACGCCTACAACCCGACGCCCGCGGAACTGCTGATATGGGACTGAAGCGTATCCGTAGCTGGCTCTCGTTCCTCCTGCTCGTGCGCTCGGGACGCTATTTCACGCTTACGCGCGCGCAGCTGAATCAGGCAAATCGCTAACGCGAATACGGCTGCGGACGACCGCGGCTCACATCTCTTACGGCGGGACGGCCCGCCTCTGAAACAAGATTCCTCCCATGTTCGAGACGATTCTTATCGCCAATCGTGGCGCTATCGCATGCCGGATTCTTAGAACGCTGCGCGAACTCGATGTCACCGGAGTCTGCGTCTTCGCGGAGGCGGATAGAGCGAGCCGTCACGTGAGCGAGGCGCCCATCGCGCACTGTCTGGGCGATGGCCCGGCGGCGACGACTTATCTCGACACGGAAAAAATCCTCGAGATCGCCCGGCGTGAGGGCGTGCAGGCCATTCATCCCGGGTATGGATTCCTGTCCGAGAACGCGGCCTTTGGCGAAGCGTGCGAAGCGGCAGGGATTGCGTTCATCGGGCCGACGCCCGCGCAGTTGCGCGCCTTTGGCCTCAAGCACACGGCGCGTGAAATTGCCCAGAAGGAAGGCGTGCCGATGCTCCGGGGAACCGGCTTGCTCGGCGACCTGAGCGCGGCGCTGGAAGCGGCGCAAACCATCGTCTATCCGGTCATGCTCAAGAGCACGGCCGGCGGCGGTGGTATCGGCATGCGCGTGTGCTGGAACGCCGCCGAGCTCGGCGCGCACTTCGATGCTGTGAAGCGGCTTGGCGAGAACAATTTCAGCGATTCCGGCGTGTTCCTCGAAAAGTACATCGAGCGGGCGCGACACCTGGAAGTGCAGGTCTTCGGCGACGGCAAGGGCGACGCGATTGCGCTCGGCGTGCGCGACTGTTCCGTGCAGCGGCGCAACCAGAAAGTGCTCGAGGAAACGCCCGCGCCGTGCTTGCCGGATGGGATTGCCGAGGCGCTCTGTGCGGCTGCCGTGAAGCTTGCGAAGGCGGTGGACTATCGCTCTGCGGGCACCGTCGAGTTCGTGTACGACAGCGCCGCCGAGCAGTTCTATTTCCTCGAAGTCAACACGCGCCTGCAGGTGGAGCATGGCGTGACCGAGCAGGTGTGGGGCGTCGACCTCGTGCGCTGGATGATCGAGCTGGCGGCCGGCACGCTCAAGCCGCTGCAGGCGCTTGCAGCGGAGTTGACGCCACGCGGCCATGCGATTCAGGCGCGTCTCTATGCCGAAGACCCCGGTCGAGACTTCAAGCCGAGCCCCGGTCTGCTGACCGACGTTGTGTTCCCGCCTGCGGATGGTCGCGCGCTGCGCATCGACACGTGGGTCGAAGCCGGTTGCGAAGTGCCGCCGTACTTCGACCCGATGCTCGCCAAGCTGATCGCGTGGTCGCCGACTCGCGACGAGGCTCGCCACGCGCTCAACGAAGCGCTGAAGAACACGTGCATCTACGGCGTGGAGACGAACCGCGACTATTTGCGCCAGATTCTGGACGACAAGCCCTTTGCATCGGGCGAGCCCTGGACCCGGTGCCTCGAAGGACTCGAGTACCAGGCCAGCACCATCGACGTGGTGAGCGGCGGGACGCAGACGACGATACAAGACTTTCCGGGCCGTCTCGGATACTGGGCGGTCGGCATTCCGCCTTCTGGGCCCATGGACGACCGCGCCATGCGGCTGGGCAACCGCCTGCTCGGCAACGCCGCTGACGCCGCTGCGCTCGAAATCACGATGAGCGGCCCGACGCTTCGCTTCAATACTGACTCGGTCGTGGCCATCACGGGGGCGGAAATTCCCGTGCTGCTCGACGACGTCTTGCAACCGTTGAATACGAGCCTCTTTGTTCCGGCTGGCTCGACGTTGTCGCTCGGCACCATTCGCGGCGCCGGCGCACGCGCTTATCTGTGTATACGCGGCGGTTTGGACGTCGGCGTTTATCTCGGCAGCCGGAGCACTTTCACGCTCGGTCAGTTCGGCGGACATGGCGGCCGGGCAATACGCGCGGGCGACGTGCTTCACCTCTATCCGCTCGAAAACGCGCAGGCTGGCAAGACGCTGCATGACGTGCCGAAACTTGAAGCGGTTCGGACCATTCGTGTGATCTATGGTCCGCATGGCGCGCCCGAGTACTTCAGCGCCCGCTATATCGAACAGTTCCTCGACACCGACTGGGAGGTGCATTTCAATTCCAGCCGCACGGGTGTGCGCCTGATCGGGCCGAAGCCGGAGTGGGCGCGCGAAGACGGCGGCGAGGCAGGGTTGCATCCGTCGAACATTCACGACAACCCCTATGCGGTTGGCGCCATCGACTTTACCGGCGACATGCCCGTGATTCTCGGACCCGACGGGCCGAGCCTGGGCGGCTTTGTCTGCCCGGTGACCATCATCGAGGCCGATCTCTGGCACATTGGCCAGTTGAAGGCCGGCGACAAGATTCGCTTCGTTCCGGTTGAGGTGGATGAGGCACGCGAAGCCGCGCGCCAGCGCGCCCGGGAACTGGAAAGTCTCGAGATCGAATCGAACGCGCCAGCCGAGCCAACCGGAAGACGGTTGCCTCTGGCATCGCCCATCGTGCTCGACATGGGCTCGGGTGGCGAGCGGCTGGTTGCGCGCGTGTCCGGCGACACGCATCTGCTGCTCGAGATCGGGCCCGCCGAGCTTGACCTCGTCTCGCGCTTTCGCGGGCACGCGCTCATGCAGTCACTCGAGGCAATGGCGCTTCCCGGCGTCATCGATCTGACGCCGGGCATCCGTTCGCTCCAGATTCACTATCGGCCGGAGGCATGGCCGCTCACGCAAGTGCTGGAGGTCGTCCGCGCGGCGTGGGAACAGGTCTTGACAAGAAAAAACCTGCGCGTGCCGTCGCGCGTCGTTCACATTCCGCTCTCCTGGGATGACCCGGCGTGCCAGCTCGCGATTGAAAAATACACGACCACAGTGCGCAAAGACGCGCCGTGGTGCCCGAGCAACCTCGAGTTCATTCGCCGGATCAACGACCTCGAATCGATCGATGCCGTAAAAAAGGTCGTTTTCGACGCGAGCTATCTCGTGATGGGACTCGGTGACGTCTACCTGGGCGCACCGGTTGCCACACCGCTCGACCCACGGCATCGCCTCGTGACGACGAAGTACAACCCGGCCCGTACCTGGACGGCGGAGAACTCGGTCGGCATCGGCGGCGCGTATCTCTGTGTCTATGGCATGGAAGGGCCTGGCGGCTATCAATTCGTCGGCCGCACGCTGCAGATGTGGAATCGCTATCGCGAGGTCGCGGACTTTGGCGGTCAGCACTATTTGCTGCGCTTCTTCGATCAGATTCGCTTCTACGAAGTATCGGCCGACGAACTGCTGCGCATCCGCGCGGATTTTCCGCTTGGACGTTATCCGCTGAAAATCGAGGAGTCCGAACTTTCTCTGCCGGATTATCAGGCGTTCCTCGCGAGCGAAGCGGCCAGCATCGACACCTTCCGTGCGCGACAGCAAGCCGCCTTCCAGGCCGAGCGCGAGCGGTGGCGCGAAGCGGGCACCTCGGAAGAGGCGATCGAGGCTCCGGCTTCGGAGGATGCGCAACTGGCGCCCTTGAAGGACGGGCAGGTCTCGGTGGACTGCGAAATCGCCGGCAGCCTCTGGCAAGTGAAGGTGAAAACCGGCGACGTTGTCGCTGCGGGCGACGTGCTCCTCATCATCGAGTCGATGAAGATGGAGATCTCGGTGTTTGCCTCGTGCGCGGGTACGGTTGGCGATATTCACGTGGCACCGGGTTCGCCCGTGCGGGCGGGGCAACGCGTCGCCGTCATTGAGCGTCACTAAATACAAGGACAGAGAACCATGCCGTCATTCGACCTGCGACTTTCCACGCTCCGTAGTGCCTATCGCGATGGGCGGCTCACGCCTCGCAAGCTCGTGGCTGAACTGCTCGGAAAAGCGACCGCGCTGAATCCGGAGTTCAAGCTCTTCATTCGTCTTTTGACCGAAAGCGAACTCGCACCGTATCTTGACTGGCTCGAACAGCAAGACCTGGAGCGGCTGCCGTTGTACGGTGTGCCCTTTGCAATCAAGGACAACATCGATCTGGCCGGGATTCCGACGACCGCCGCATGCCCCGACTTTGCGTACACGCCGACCGAGTCCGCGACCCTTGTGAGCCAACTGGTTTCGCTTGGCGCCATCCCGCTCGGCAAGACCAATCTCGACCAGTTCGCGACGGGCCTGAACGGCACGCGCTCGCCCTACGGCAAATGCCGCAACAGTGTGCTTCCTGACTATCCGTCGGGTGGTTCCAGCGCGGGGTCGTCGCTTGCCGTCGCATTGGGCGTGGCGAGCTTTGCACTCGGGACCGACACGGCGGGGTCCGGCCGTGTGCCAGCCGGCTTGAACAATCTCATCGGACTCAAGCCGACGAAGGGCATCCTGTCGACGGCCGGTGTGGTCCCCGCCTGCCGCACGCTGGATTGCGTCACGTTCTTCACGGCCACGGCGGGCGAGGCCAGCGAGCTTCTCTCGCTGACCGCGCTGACCGCGCAGGCCGACGCCCGCGATGCATACAGCCGCAAGAATCCGCAGTGGAACTCGGCAAGTGCGTTCGGCAAGCCCTCCGCGTTCCGCTTCGGCGTTCCGGCGCGCCTTGAATTCGCGGGATGCGCCGAGAGTCCGGAACTGTTCGCCAGCGCCCGTGCGTGCCTGGAAGCGGCTGGCGGCGAGGCGGTGGAGATCGATTTCGAGCCCTTTGTCGAAGCCGCCAATCTCCTTTATCAAGGTCCCTGGGTCGCCGAGCGTTACAGCGTGGCTGGCGAGTTGATGTCGACGACGCCGGACGCGGTGCTTCCCGTGATTCGCGACGTGCTGGCCAAGGCGCCGGGTGCGACAGCGGTTGAACTGTTTCGCGCGCAGTATCGCCTGCAGGCGTTGAAGGCCGCCTGTGACGCGGTGGTCGATTCACTCGACTTCGTGCTGACACCGACTTATCCGCGCCCGGTGACACTGGCCGAACTCGCGCAAGACCCCATCGGGCCGAACTCGTTGCTCGGCTACTACACGAACTTCATGAATCTGCTGGATTACGCGGCGGTCGCCGCGCCAAACGGGTTCATGAAGAATGGGCTGCCGTGGGGCGTAACCGTCTTCGGCCGCGCGTTCACCGACCAGTATCTGTTGGGCGTCGCCGAGGTGCTGCAAACGTCCAGCGGCATCGAATGCGTCGGAGGAAACCGCCCGCAGTCGTGCGCGCGGCGAGTGGCGACCAACGACCGGATTCGCGTCGCGGTGTGCGGTGCGCACATGCAAGGGCTGCCGCTGAACAAGGACCTGGTTTCGCGAGGCGCGCATCGGGTGCAGGCGACGCATACGGCTGCGCACTATCGACTGGCTGCGCTGCCGGCTTCTGCGGACGGCACGCGGCGCCCGGGAATGTGGCGAGAGGCCGGGAACGGCGCGAAGGTGGCGCTCGAAGTGTGGGAAATGCCGAGCGCCGAGTTCGGTTCGTTCATCGCAACCGTGCCGTCTCCGCTCGCGCTGGGGAAGGTCGAATTGTCGGACGGCTCGTGGGTGACCGGCTTCCTGTGCGAACCCTATGGCGTGTCGTCGGGAACGGACATCACTGAATTTGGCGGATGGCGAGCATGGCTCGCGGGCGAGCGGAGCATTGCCGGCTGATGGGCCCGTCGGGAGACGCAAAGGGGATTCGCTTCATCGTGGCGCCGGCCTGATTGTCCATGCGCGATGGAACGAATCCGGCCTGCCTGTTAGCCCGCCACACGGCCTTCGAAGTCGCGGGTTGACCCCAGGTTCATCTGAAACATCGTTGGCTATAATCGCGAACGGCCGGGCGCTGTGATCCAGCGTTCCGGCAAGCGGGAAGGGTTACCCCCCATTCCCTGATCAATGCAGCGGCCGATCCCCACAGGAGACTGGCATGGCAGAACAACTCATCATTTTCGATACCACCTTGCGCGATGGCGAGCAGTCGCCGGGTGCGTCGATGACAAAAGAAGAAAAACTCCGCATTGCGAGGCAACTCGAGCGTATGCGGGTCGACGTGATCGAAGCGGGCTTCGCAGCAAGCTCCGAAGGCGATTTCGAGGCGGTGCGCGCGATTGCAAGCGAGGTGAAAGACAGCATTATCTGTTCTCTCGCACGCGCGAACGAGCGTGACATTTCACGTGCAGCCGAAGCGCTGCGGCCAGCCAGCCGTTTCCGTATCCATACCTTTCTTGCGACGTCGGCACTGCATATGGAGAAAAAGCTCCGTATGTCGCCTGACCAGGTGTACGAGCAGGCGCGTCGCGCAGTGCGTCAGGCGCGCAATTTCACCGATGACGTCGAGTTCTCGCCAGAAGACGCTAGCCGCTCCGACATGGACTTCCTCTGCCGGGTGCTGGAAGGTGTCATTGCCGAAGGCGCGACGACGATCAACGTACCCGATACCGTTGGCTATGCCATGCCGGAAGGCTATGCAGCATTGATCCGCGAACTGCGCGAGCGCATTCCCAACGCAGACCGGGCGGTTTTTTCGGTGCACTGTCACGATGATCTTGGCCTTGCTGTGGCGAACTCACTGGCCGCGGTCAAATCGGGCGGTGCAAGGCAGATCGAGTGTACGATCAACGGACTTGGCGAGCGGGCAGGGAATACGGCGCTCGAGGAAGTCGTCATGGCAGTCAAGACCCGGCGAGATCACTTCGGCCTCGACGTGCGCGTCGATACGAGCCAGATCGTCGCGGCTTCCCAACTGGTCTCGGAGATCACCGGGTTTGCGGTGCAGCCCAACAAGGCGGTAGTTGGCGCCAACGCTTTCGCTCACGCGTCCGGCATCCACCAGGACGGCGTGCTCAAGGCGCGCGATACTTACGAAATCATGCGGGCCGAAGACGTAGGCTGG
Organism: Paraburkholderia sp. JHI869; assembly: GCF_038900775.1. Lineage (NCBI taxonomy): Bacteria > Pseudomonadati > Pseudomonadota > Betaproteobacteria > Burkholderiales > Burkholderiaceae > Paraburkholderia > Paraburkholderia sp. JHI869. Next base: position 117,486 of record NZ_JAYMSC010000025.1, on the reverse strand, counting down.
AGCGCGAACAAGATCGTGCTCGGGAAGCTCTCTGGTCGAACTGCCTTCAAACAGCGCCTGCGAGAGCTGGGCGTTACGATGGACAGCGATGCGCAATTGAATGCAGCATTCGCGCGCTTCAAGGCGCTCGCTGATCGGGAGGCCATCGTGTCCGATGGCGCGCTGGTTGCCCTGGCCCGGCAGGGCGAGGGCGCGAATGCCGGTGCGTCGATAACGATCAGCGGTTAAGCTATCACGTTACTTGATTTCGTCATTGCTCGAAAAACCATGAATACTGAAAACACTGCGCAATTTGTTATTTCGCCCAGCACGACTCCCACGCCACACGATCAGATCACCGCGAGTATTGCCAACCCGGTATTTGGCCGAGTGTTCACGGATCACATGGCGACTGTGCGATGGACAACTTCCCTTGGCTGGCACGACGCGAAAATTGAAGCGCGCCGGCCGTTTCAGATTGACCCCGCCTGTGCCGTCCTGCACTACGCGCAGGAAATTTTTGAGGGCATGAAAGCCTATCGCGGCGAAGACGGCTCGATCTCGCTTTTCAGGCCTTTCGAGAATGCCAGGCGGTTCCGCGCGTCGGCGGCGCGCATGTCCATGGCGGAACTCCCCGAAGAGATCTTCGTCGGCGCAGTGGACGCGCTCGTGAAGATCGATCGGGACTGGGTTCCCGGTGGCGATGCCAGCCTGTACCTGCGGCCCTTCATGTTCGCGTCAGAGAGTTTTCTCGGGGTGCGCGCGTCGCATGAGTACGTGTTCTGCGTGATCGCCTCGCCCGTGGGGCCGTATTTCAAGCCGGGCAAGGCGGCCGTCACTGTCTGGGTGTCCGATCAATACACTCGCGCGGCACCGGGCGGAACGGGCGCGGCCAAATGCGGCGGAAATTATGCCGCGAGCCTGATTGCGCAAACCGAAGCGGCAGCGAAGGGCTGCGACCAGGTCGTGTTCCTCGACGCCGCGGAACACAAATGGATCGAAGAACTGGGTGGCATGAACGTGTTCTTCGTGATGGACGACGGCACGCTGCGTACACCGCCGCTTTCGGGCACCATTTTGCCCGGCATTACCCGTGCATCCATTATTGAGCTGGCGAAACGGGAGGGCATCGCCGTCGCCGAAGAGCCCTATTCGTTTGCATCGTGGCAAGCCGATGCAATCAGTGGTCGTGTCAAGGAGGCCTTCGCCTGCGGTACGGCGGCGGTTGTGACGGCCATCGGAGAAGTTCGTCACGCTGCGGGCGAATTCAAGATCGGCGACGGTGGCGAAGGACCTGTCACGCAACGCCTTCGCGCTACGCTCACCGGTATTCAGCGCGGCAAGGTTGCCGATCCGTTCGGCTGGATCCACAAGGTGGCCTGAGCCATTTTTCCCCGCGCCACTACGTTCTCCCTTTCCTTGCAGCCTGGTGGTGGCCCCTACGGGGCCGCCAGCCACCAGGCCAGCCAGTCGCCGCGCTCGTTGGCCGGAGACTTCTGAACACCTGCAGCCTGTCAATCCCCTTAGCTCACCCACACCTGCCCGCCGCTCCCCAGGGAAAAAGAAGCTGGCAAGAATCCCAAAACCGTACTAGGATGGCGTCGAATGTTACCGGTTACAGTCACCGGTAACGTCAACACCAGGAACAGCGAATGTGTGCTGTGGCACGCGCCCTTTGGCGTGCGCACGCGGTGAGGCCGTTTCCGGGTCAGAGCGCACGACGTTACGCCCTGAACGCAAGGCGCGCAGCGTGACACACTAAGAAACGCGGATTAAAACAACAGGAGACATGGCATGGATCAGGCCGCAACAACGCGGGGCCGCTCGAAGGTGCGCTGGTGGGTCGCGGGCCTCATGTGGGCGGCGATTGCGATCAACTATATCGACCGTACCGTGCTCGCGGCCGCGGCGCCGCGCATTCAGTCCGAATTTCATCTGGGCGCGGTGCAAATGGGCGTCGTGATGTCGGCTTTCTTCTGGTCGTACGCGCTGCTGCAACTGCCCGCCGGCTTCCTGGCCGACCGTTTCGGCCAGAAAAAGGTACTCGGCTTCGCGGTGCTATGGTGGTCGCTGGCCACTGCGATGACCGGTTTCGCGAACGGCTTCAAATCGCTGGTCGGCCTGCGGGTGGCGCTGGGCGCAGGCGAGGCGGGCGCCTATCCGAGCAACGCGGGCATCGCCGCGAAGTGGTTTCCGCTTCGCGAGCGCGCAACGGTGGCGGGCATTTTCGACAGCGGCTCCAAGTTTGGCGGCGCGATCGCGCTCCCGCTCATCGCCGCCATGCTCACCGCATTCGACTGGAAAATCACCTTCGCGCTCACGGGCCTGCTCGGGCTCGTCTGGTTCGCCTTCTGGCAGTTCTCCTTCAGCGACTCGCCGCGCGACCACAAGCGTGTCAATGCTGCCGAACTCGCCCATATTTACAGCGATCAACCTGCGCAACAGCAGGACTCCGAAGCACGGCCACGTTTGCGCAAGCTTTTCGCGCATCGCAACATCTGGGCCATGTGCATCGGTTTCTTCATGATCAACTACAACTCGTATTTTTTTATCACGTGGCTGCCCACGTACCTCGTCAAGGCGCGCGGCATGACGATGATGGAGATGGGGTGGATGGCTTCGCTGCCGCTGCTCGTCTCGATCGTGGTCGAAATTGCTGCTGGCTGGGCTTCGGACCGCGTCTACGCTTCAGGCAAGCTGTCGCTGACTGCCACGCGCAAGCTGTTCCTCGTCATCGGCCTCGTGATGGCGTCGAGCATTGGCTTTGCGGCCTTTGCAGACTCGGCGGCCGTTGCCGTGCTGCTGCTGTGTATCGCGAAGTCGGGCACGACGGTCGCGGCCTCGCAGGTGTGGGCGCTGCCGGCCGACGTGGCTCCGCGCGGCGCGGTTTCGATGGTCGCGGGCGTTCAGAACACGGTCTCGAACATTGGCGGCGTGGTCGGCCCGATCGTCACCGGGGCCATCGTGGGCGCGACCGGCTCGTTCGTTCCGGCACTGGTGGTCTCGTCCGCGCTCATCGGCGTGGCGATCCTCAACTATCTGTTCCTGCTCGGCAAGGTCGAACCGATCCGCTTCGACGCAGCGTCGACGCAGCATTCGGCCCGCGAACCGCACAGCGCCGATCTCGCCGGCTAAGGCGTAATCAGCCAGCGGTTTCAGACTGGCTGAGCGTTCCTGTACTGTTCTTCCGGAGTCACGCCGCAAGACCCATGAGTCTTGTGGCGCGGTTGCGGTCACCGTATTTCGTTTTCCATAAGGTGGGGAGAGAAAGGACTGCCAATTCTTCAAATCAAACTATTCAGTCATGCTAATTACACTAAAGCCTGAAAGGCTCCCCAGAATGAAAAAATCACTTTTCGCAGCCGTTGGTATCGTCACGCTTGCACCTGCCATGGCACAGGCCCAGAGTTCGGTCACCTTGTACGGCATCGTCGATGCCGGCGTCGGTTACATCAACAACCTGAAGGGCGGCAGCGTCGTCCAGCAAACGAGTGGCCGCCTGAGCGGCAGCCGGTGGGGCCTGAAGGGCACCGAAGATCTCGGCGGCGGGCTCAGCGCCGTCTTCACGCTCGAAAGCGGCTTCAAGCCCAGCGACGGCACGTCGGCACAGGGCGGTCGTCTTTTCGGCCGCAGCGCATTCGTCGGTCTCGCGAAGAACGGCATCGGTACGTTGACTTTCGGGCGGCAATACGAGCCGCTCGCGGACCTCGTCGCGCAGTACGCGGGATCGGGCACCTGGTCGCCGTCCACGCACATCGGCGACAACGACAACCTGAACCAGACCTTCCGCATCAACAACGCGGTGAAGTTCCGCAGCGACCCGATCGCGGGCTTCACCGTGGACACCATGTACGCGTTCAGCAACCAGGCGAGCGGGTCGGCCGGGCAGGGCTTCGGCAACAACCGCGCGTGGGGCGTCGCGGCGAACTACGCGAACGGGCCGTTCTCCGCGGGCGGCGGCTACGTGCTGCTCGATCACCCGAACACCGCGAGCAACACGGGCGGCGCGGTGGGCGGCGCATCGAGCACGACTGGCGACGACTACAGCGGCGCGTTCTTCTATAACCTCAACGGCGGCGTGCGCCGGCAACAGATCGTGGCGGCCGGTGCGAACTACAAGTTCGGCAAGGCCATTGCCGGCTTTGCGTTCAGCCATTCGGAGCTGAATTACAACGACGGATCGACGCGCAAATTCAACAACTACGACGCGAACCTGCGCTACCTGCTCACGCCGGCGTTCACGCTGTTGGGCATCTACACGTTCACGGACGGGCGTGCAGAAGGCCTGCCTGGCACGGGCGGCGCGACGCTCGACCCCAAGTGGCATCAATTCACGCTCGGCCTGGATTACGCGTTGTCCAAGCGAACCGATGTGTACCTCTCCGGCACCTACCAGCTGGCGGCCGGCGACGCGTCCACGCGTGTTGGGTCGGGCTACAGCAAGCTGGCTTCTATCGCGTATGCGGGCGGCGCGTCCTCGACGAACCGTCAGGTCGCGATCTTCACGGGCATCCGGGCAAAGTTCTGATGCGGCCCGCGTAGCGCCAGGGCGGCGCGGTCCACGCGCCGACTGCGTGTCGAGCGGCCTATGCCGATCCGCGCTCGATCAACGAGAAGCCGACATCGACACGCGAGCGCTTGGCCGCGCCGTTTTCGATCTTCTCGATCAACATCGTGGCCGCCAGTTTGCCGATCTTCGTGCCGTCGATCCGGATCGTCGTGAGCGGCGGGTCCGTGTCCGCGGCGAAGTTCTGGTCGCCGTAGCCGATTACCTTGAGCCGTCCCGGGACGTCGAGGTTGCGCGAGCGCGCTTCCATCAACACGCCAAGCGCCATGATGTCGGCGCCGCAAAACACGGCGTCGATGTCGGGATGTTCGTCGAGCAGGTTCGCCAGCGCGCGCCGGCCATCGCCCAGATGAGCAGGCGATGCGACCGAGGCGAGCGGAATCTCCCATTCGCCGTTGAAGGCGGCCACAAACGCCTCGGCGCGCAGCATCGCGCGACGATCGCCTGGCGTGACGATGGCGGGACGCCGGGCGCCGCGTTCGCGCAGGTATTGGGCCGCGGCCTCGCCGACCTTCGTGTGCGAGAAGCCGATCAGCATGTCGAGCGGCGAGCGCGTGATGTCCCATGTTTCCACGACCGGAATGCCTGCCGCCCGCAGCTTCTGGCGCGACGCCTCCGAGTGGATCACGCCCGTGAGCACGATGCCGGCCGGCCGCCGGCCCACGATGGCGTCGAGCAGCGCCTCCTCGTGCGACTCGTCATAGCCGCTCTGCCCGAGCAGCAGCTGGTAGCCTGCGCTCGCCAGTTCGGCGGTCAGCGCTGCGACCGTTTCCTGAAACACGCTGCCCGCCATCGCCGGGATCAGCGCGACTACGAGGCGGCTGCGATTCGAGGCGAGCGAACCGGCGATCAGGTCCGGCGTGTAGCCTGTCTGCCGCACGGCTTCGCGCACGCGCTCGAGGGTTTCGACGGAAACGAGCTCGGGGTTGTTCAGCGCGCGTGAAACGGTGACCTTCGTGACCCCGATCAGTCGGGCCAGATCGTTGAGCGTGACTCGTCCGGTGTTCTTGCGGGCACGCCTCGCGCCGGTAGCGGTGCCGATCGCGGGCGGGGCGAATTCTATCGAGGGCTTGGTCACGGGCGCGGGCGCTCCTGGCAGCAAAAGGTGTTGGCAATTATCCCAAATCTATACTACGATGGCACGAATGTTACCGGTTACATTAACCGGTAACTTGAATTCAGAACGAAAGGCTGCGCGATTCCCCGGCGCGGCCATCGGAGACAGGCGAATGCTCCAACCCAACAAGACCGATAGCGGGCCGTTGATTCGGCTCAACCAGAACGACAACGTGCTGATCGCGCGCGAGCCGCTGACGATCGGGCATCAGGTGTTCATCGACGGCGAGGCGATCCGCTTGCGCGCGCAGGTCGCGGCAGGCCACAAGGTCGCGGCGCGGCGTATTGCGGCGGGCGAGGCCATCCGCAAGTACGACACGGTGATCGGTGTGGCGGCGCGCGACATCGAGGCCGGCGATCACGTCCACACGCACAACATCACACTGGTCGATTTCGACCGCGATCCGGGCTTCGGCCTTGACGTGAAGCCCGTCGACTACATCGCGCCGGAACAGCGCGCGACGTTCAACGGCATCGTGAGGCCAGACGGGCGCGTCGCCACGCGCAATTTCATCGGCATTATCGCTTCGGTGAACTGCTCGGCCACCGTCATTCGCCATATCGCAGACTGGTTCACGCCGGAGCGGCTGCGCGATTATCCCAACGTGGACGGCGTCGTCGCGTTCGCACAGACGAGCGGTTGCGGCATGTCCTCGCCGAGCGAGCACTTCGACGTGCTGCGCCGCACGCTTGCGGGTTATGCGCGGCACCCGAACCTCGGCGGCGTACTCATTGTCGGGTTGGGTTGCGAGCGCAACCAGGTCGGCGATTTCCTCGACTCGCAAGGGCTCAAGACCGGCCGGGCCGTGCATGCGCTCGTGATGCAGGATGCGGGCGGCACGCGCGCGACCATCGAAGCGGGCATCAAGGCCGTGCAGGACATGTTGCCCGCCGCGAACGACATCGTGCGCACGCCCGTGCCGGTGAGCCATCTGAAGATTGGCCTTGAATGCGGCGGCTCGGATGGCTTTTCCGGCATCACCGCGAATCCGGCGCTCGGCGCGGCGATGGATCTGCTCGTGCGCCACGGCGGCACGGCGATCCTTTCGGAAACACCGGAGATCCACGGCGTCGAATATATGCTCACGCGCCGCGCCGTCACGCCCGAAGTCGGCCAGAAACTGCTCGACCGCCTCGCCTGGTGGGAGCGCTATACGCGCGGCCATAACGGCCAGTTCAACGGCGTGGTCGGCCCGGGCAACCAGCAGGGCGGTCTCGCCAACATATTCGAAAAGTCGCTCGGTTCCGCCATGAAAGGCGGCACGACGCCGCTGCAGGCCGTGTACGAATATGCCGAGCCGATCGATCGCGCCGGTTTCGTCTTCATGGACTCGCCGGGCTATGACCCTGTCGCGGTCACGGGCCAGATCGCGAGCGGCGCGAATCTCATCTGCTTCACGACCGGCCGCGGTTCGATGTTCGGCTCGAAGCCCGCGCCGACGCTCAAACTTGCGAGCAACACGCCGATGTTCACGCGCCTCGAGGAGGACATGGACATCAACTGCGGGCTCGTGATCGACGGCGAGCGCTCGATCGAGGAGATGGGGCAGGATATTTTCGATCTCATCGTGCGCGCCGCGTCGGGCGAGCGCACGAAAAGCGAATTGCTGGGCCTTGGCGACAACGAATTCGTGCCCTGGCACATGGGCATCGTGAGCTGACGGCGCGAAGCGACGCGCGTCGCAGTTACGTCGAGAAAATACAAAGGAGACAGCAGATGCTGGAGTCTGCGCAGCGGCCAGGCCGCTCGAAATTCCGCTGGTGGGTGGCGGGCCTGATGTGGGCGGCGATCGCGATCAACTATATCGATCGCACGGTGCTTTCGGCGGCGGCGCCGCGCATTCAAGCCGGGTTTCATCTCGACGCGATGCAGATGGGGATCGTGATGTCGGCGTTCTTCTGGTCGTATGCGCTGCTGCAGTTGCCGGCCGGCTTGCTGGCCGACCGCCTGGGCCAGAAGAAAGTGCTCGGATTCGCGGTGCTGTGGTGGTCGATCGCGACCGCGATGACGGGCGTCGCAAGCGGCTTCAAGTCGCTCGTCGGTTTGCGTGTCGCGCTGGGCGTGGGCGAGGCCGGCGCGTATCCGAGCAACGCGGGCATCGCGACGCGCTGGTTTCCGCGCAAGGAACGCGCGACGGTCGCGGGCATTTTCGATAGCGGCTCGAAGCTTGGCGGCGCGATTGCGATGCCGTTGATCGCCTGGATGCTGGCCGCGTTCGACTGGAAGATGACCTTCGCGCTCACGGGGCTGCTTGGCGTCGTGTGGTTCGTCGTGTGGCAATTGACCTTCAAGGATTCACCGGCCGATCATCCGCGCGTGAGTGCGGCCGAACTCGCGCATATCGAAAGCGATCAAGCCGCGCAACAAGCGCAGCGGCCCGCGCGTCCGCAATGGCGCAAGCTCTTTGCCCATCGCAACGTCTGGGCGATGTGCATCGGCTTCTTCATGATCAACTACAACTCGTACTTCTTCATCACGTGGCTGCCCACGTATCTGATGAAGGAGCGCGGCATGAGCGTGCTGCAGATGGGCTGGATGGCGTCGCTGCCGCTGCTCGTTTCCATCGTCGTCGAAATTTTCGCGGGCTGGGCATCGGACCGCGTCTTCGCGAGCGGCAAGCTCTCGCTCACGGCCACGCGCAAGCTGTTTCTCGTGATCGGTCTCGTGATGGCGTCGAGCATCGGCTTCGCGGCGTTCGCGCATTCGGCTCTCGTGGCCGTGCTTCTGCTGTGCATCGCCAAGTCGGGCACCACGGTCGCGGCTTCGCAGGTGTGGGCGCTGCCCGGCGACGTGGCGCCGCCCAATGCGGTTTCGATGATCGCAGGCCTGCAGAACTCCATTTCGAACTTAGGCGGCGTGGTCGGCCCGATCGTCACGGGCGCCATCGTGGGCGCGACCGGTTCGTTCGTGCCCGCGCTGCTGTTCTCGTCGGCGCTGATCGGCGTCGCGATCGTCAACTATCTGTTCCTCCTCGGGAAGGTGGAACCCATTCAATTCGGCGACCCTTCGCAGGAGGCACGCATTCATGAACACGCAGATCTCGGCGCTTAATCCTTTCAAGGCGGCACTCGCCGCGCGCAACAAGCAGGTTGGCTTCTGGCTTTCGATGGCCGACCCGTACCTCGCGGAAGTGAGCGCAACGGCCGGCTTCGACTGGCTGCTCATCGACAGCGAACACGCGCCCAACGACCTGCGCAGCATCCTCGCGCAACTGCAGGCCGTGGCTCCCTACCAGGGCGAGCCGGTGGTGCGGCCGGTGAACGGCGACCCGGCGCTGCTCAAGCGCCTGCTCGATATCGGCGCGCGCAACCTGCTCGTGCCGATGGTGGATACCGCCGACGAAGCCCGCGCGCTGGTGGCGGCGGTGCGCTATCCCCCGCACGGCATTCGCGGCGTGGGCAGCGCAGTGGGCCGCGCGTCGCGCTGGAGCTTGCGCACCGATTATCTCGATGTTTCGGATGACGAAGTGTGTTTGCTCGTGCAAGCCGAAACGACGACTGCATTGAGCAACCTTGAGGCAATCTGCGCAGTGGACGGTGTGGACGGCGTGTTCATCGGGCCGGCCGATCTTGCCGCATCGATGGGTTATCGCGGCAAGGCCACGCATCCCGTAGTGCAACAGGCAATCGACGCTGCGATCCGCAAGATCGTGGCGTCCGGCAAGGCGGCCGGCACGCTGACGTCCGATCCGGCGTTGGCGCGCCATTACCTCGAAATGGGCTGCACGTTCGTCGCAACGGGCGTCGACATCCTCATGTTCGCGAATGCGGCGCGCAAGCTTTCACGCGATTTCGCGGACGTGCGCGCCGCCCAATGAAATAAGGCACGCATTCACGGGCGGTTCGTATCGCAGCGGCCAAACGACAAAGGCTCGCCGGTGAAGCCGGTTGCGGCCGTCTGGGAAAGTTGACGACGAAGTTGCGTCGGGCATCTGAATGCTTCGACGATCGATATCCATGGCTGCAAGGAGAGCGCAGTGAGTTTGAAGTTGACGCGAGGCGAACTGCTTCGCCGCGAGAATTTCATCGCAGGGAAGTGGGTGAGCGGTGTCGAGCAGAAGCGCTATGCCGTCTCCAATCCGGCAACGGGCGAAACGCTCGCGCAGGTAGCCAACAGCACGCAGGCCGATGCCCGCGCGGCGACCGACGCGGCAGCCCGTGCGCTGCCGGCGTGGCGCGACAAGCTGCCCCGCGAGCGCGCGGAGCTGCTGCACCGGTGGCACGCGCTCATTCTTGCGAATACGGAAGATCTCGCGCGCCTGATGTCCATGGAGCAGGGCAAGCCGCTCGCGGAGGCGCGCGGCGAAGTTGCCTATGGGGCGTCGTATGTGGCGTGGTTCGCCGAAGAGGCGACGAAGATCTACGGTGACATCATTCCGCAGACACAGCGCGGCAAGCGCATGAGCGCGATCAAGGAGCCGATCGGCGTCGTCGCCGCGATCACGCCGTGGAACTTCCCGCTCGCGATGATCGCGCGCAAGATCGCTCCCGCGCTGGCTGCTGGCTGCACGGTCGTCGCAAAGCCGGCCGAGGATACGCCGCTCACGGCGCTTGCGCTCGCCGCGCTCGCCCAGGAGGCCGGTATCCCGGACGGCGTGCTTAACATGATTGCGGCTGCACGCGACGAGGGTATTGCTGCCGTCGCGGACTGGCTCGCCGACGATCGCGTGCGCAAGATCACATTTACCGGCTCGACCGCCGTGGGCAAGCATCTTGCGCGGGAATCGGCGGGCACGCTGAAGAAACTGTCACTCGAACTGGGCGGCAATGCGCCGTTCATCGTGTTCGACGACGCAGACCTCGACCTGGCGGTCGACGGTTTGATGGCGGCCAAGTTCCGCAACGGCGGTCAGACCTGCGTGTGCCCGAATCGCATCTACGTTCACGATGCGGTGTTCGAGCGCTTCGCCGCGCGCCTGGCCGAGCGCGTCGGCGCGCTCCATGTCGGACCCGCCACGGACCCGAAGGCGCAGATCGGACCGATGATCAACGAGCGCGCAATCGAGAAGATCGCGAAGCATGTGGAAGACGCGGTCGCGCATGGCGCGCGGGTACTCGCTGGCGGAAGGCGTCTCGCCGAGCTGGGACCGAACTACTACGCGCCCACGGTGCTGGCCGATGCGAACGAGCAGATGGTGCTGTGCTGCGAGGAAACGTTCGGTCCAGTGGCGCCGTTGTTCCGCTTCGATGACGAAGATGAAGTCATTCGGATTGCTAACGACACACCGTTCGGTCTTGCCGCCTATTTCTTTACGAACGACTTACGCCGGATCGATCGCGTCGCGCGCAAGCTGGAAGTGGGCATCGTCGGCATCAACGAGGGCGCGGTGGCAAGCGAGGCGGCGCCGTTTGGGGGCGTCAAGGAATCGGGCTACGGCAGGGAAGGGTCGAAGTACGGCCTCGAAGATTACTTGAGTATCAAGTACTTGTGCCAGGGCGGACTTGCCTGAACGGTCGTGCGGATTTTCGCCGGGCGCGATGGCGGCGGCAGCGTCGCCGCCGGCGATACCGGAATCAATCAGGGTCAACACTAAAGTTACCGGTTACATTGCCGATAATCCTCGTGAAGGTTCTGAGTTGGCCACGCCTGATTGATAGACAAACGACAGTCCTCTTACGACGATGCTACGCACTCATCTCTCCATCAACGGCCGCATCGTCGCGGCCATGTCCTTTCTTGGCATCCTGCTGATAGTCATCGGCGCATTCGGGCTAACCGGCATGGTCGCCAGCAACAACGCGAACCGGCACACGTATTCCGAACAGTTGCCGAAGTCGATCGCCGTTGGCGAGATGACGATCATGGTCGGCCGCCAGCGCACGTCGCTCGATCGCGCCGCGATCAATCCCGGCTCGCAGGACGCGCAGAACATGTACGGCAAGGAGAAGGAAGTCCGGGACGCCGCGGACGCGGCCTGGCAGAAATATCTTTCCCTGCCGCGCGATGCGCAAGAGGATCAACTGGCGGCTGGTGTCACTCAGCAGTACCAGGCAACCGAAGCCGAACTCGCACGCTTTCGCGACGCCACACAGCGCGGCGACCGCGACGAGATCCTCAAGCTGATGTTCAGCGTGGGAAAGATCTACACGACCATGCAGGAAGCGGCGAACTCGCTCAAGACTTACCAGTTCAAGCAGTCGAAGGAAGAGTACGAAACAACGGAGCGCCACTACCAGCTATTCGTCGCGGCCAGCATTGCGGCGATCATTGCGGGTTTGTGCGCGGCGGCCGGCAGCTGGTATTTCCTGCGCAAGGCCATCCTCGTACCGGTGAACGATGCCGTCGCGCATTTCGGCCAGATCGCGCAAGGTAATCTCGGTCGCAGGATCGAGGTCCGCACCCACGACGAAATGGGGCGCATGCTGGGCGGCCTGGCTCAAATGCAGACGAACCTTCGCAAGACGGTGCGCACGCTGAGTGAAGGCAGCAATGCGATCGCGACTGCGACGCGCCAGATCGCGGCCGGCAATGCCGATCTTTCGGCGCGCACCGAATCGCAGGCGGCATCGCTCCAGGAAACGGCGACGAGTGCCGAACAACTGTCGAGCACCGTTCGTCAAAACGCCGACAACGTGCAGCGTGCTACCGAACTGTCGTCGTCGGCATCGGATATCGCGCGGCGCGGCCATGAAGTCGTTTCGCGCGTCGTGAAGACGATGGGCGACATCAGCCAGAGCTCCACGTCGGTGGCCGAAATCACCTCGATCATCGAAGGCATCGCTTTCCAGACCAATATTCTCGCGCTCAACGCCGCAGTCGAAGCCGCGCGCGCGGGTGATCAGGGGCGCGGCTTCGCGGTCGTCGCGGGCGAAGTCCGCACGCTTGCCCAACGCTCTTCCGCCGCGGCGAAGGAGATTCGCGAACTGATTGCGAAGTCGACGACGCGTATCGACGACGGTGCGAAGCAGGTCCACGAGGCCGGCGACACCATGAGCGAACTGATCGACGCCGTCGCGCGAACGAACGCCATCATGTCGGAAATCGCGGCTGCCACGCAGGAGCAGAGCCACGGTCTGAGCCAGGTCAGCATCGCCGTGAACAACATGGACAACGCCACCCAGCAGAATGCGGCCCTGGTCGAGGAAGCCGCGGCGGCCGCCAGTTCGCTCGAGGACCAGGCGCGCATGCTCGCGGCAGCAGCGGCGCAATTCTCTCTGGGAGACGAAGCCGTCTGACATGAAGCCCGGCTGAGCCGGGCAGGGCGCATTGCAAAAGAACGCCCGAAAAATAAAGTAAATACATAACTAGAGCAGAGAAAAAAACCCCATGTCCAACCAAAAGGAACCGCGCCGCCGCTTCCTGCGGCAGGTGCTGGCCATCGTGCCCGCCGCGACAGTCGCGTCCGGTGCAACGCTCACGCAAAGCGCATGTAGTAGCAACGCTGCTCCCACGGCGGTGGCGAGCGCGGACTATCAACCCACGTATTTCACGGCTGCGGAATGGAAGTTTCTGCACGCCGCGGTGGACCGGCTGATTCCCGCTGACGAACACGGCCCCGGCGCCGTAAAGGCCGGTGTGCCCGAATACATCGATCGCCAGATGGAAATGCCGTATGGCCACGGCAAGCTCTGGTACATGCAGGGGCCGTTCCATCCCGACGTGGTGCCGGAAATGGGCTACCAGATCAACCTCGCGCCGCGAGACGTTTACCGTCACGGCATCGCTGCGTGCGACGCGTACTGTGCGAAGCAGTATGGCGGCAAGACGTTCGCGGATCTCGACGTGGCGACGCAGGAAGCAGTGCTTCACGAGATGGAGCACGGCAAGCTCGCTTTCGAAATCGTCCCTTCGCGCACGTTCTTTTCGTTCCTGCTCGGCAACACCAAGGAAGGCTTCCTCGCCGATCCGATCTACGGCGGCAACAAGGATATGGCCGGCTGGAAGATGGTCGGCTTTCCGGGCGCACGCGCGGATTTCATGGACTGGATCGATCAGCCGGGTGCGAAGTATCCGTACGGTCCGGTGTCGATCAACGGCAGGCGGGGGTAAGCAGTGGCGCTCAAGAAGAACAAGGTCGATTGCGTAATCGTAGGTTTTGGCTGGACCGGCGCCATTCTCGCGCAGGAACTCACCGACGCGGGTCTCAATGTCGTCGCACTCGAGCGCGGCGCGATGCGCGACACGCCGACCGATGCGAACTATCCGAAGGTCATCGACGAACTCAAGTACGCGGTGCGCGGCGCGCTTTTCCAGGATCTCTCGACGGAGACGGTGACCATTCGGCACGGTGTGGATGATCTCGCGGTGCCGTACCGTCAACACGCGTCGTTTCTGCTCGGCAATGGCGTGGGCGGCGCGGGCTTTCACTGGAACGGCATGCACTACCGCATGCTGCCCGAAGAACTGGAACTGCGCACGCGTTATGAAGAGCGCTACGGCAAGAAGTTCATTCCTGAAGGCATGCAGGTGCAGGACTTCGGCGTCACCTATGACGAGATGGAGCCGTTCTTCGATTTCGCGGAGAAGGTGTTCGGCACTTCCGGCAAGGCGGGTAATCTGAATGGCCAGATCCAGCCCGGCGGGAATGCGCTGGAAGGCCGTCGCAGCAGCGAATTTCCCACGCCCGCGCTGAAGAACGGCCTCGGTGCGTCGCTGTTCGAAAAGGCCGCGCGCGAAGTGGGCTTCAATCCCTACCCGGCGCCCGCGGCGAATGCATCGGCGCCTTACACGAATCCGTATGGCGTGCGTCTAGGCCCGTGCAACTTTTGCGGCTTCTGCGAAGACTTCGGCTGCTACATGTACTCGAAGGCGTCGCCGCAGACCACCATTCTGCCGGTGCTGCTCAAGAAGCCTAATTTCGAACTCCGAACGAAATCGTACGTCACCAGGGTGATGCTCTCGGCGGACAAAACGCGTGCGACCGGCGTGACCTACATCGACGCTCAGGGCCGCGAAGTCGAGCAGCCCGCGGACATGGTCATCGTCGCCGCATTCCAGATGCACAACGTGCGCCTCTTGCTGCTCTCAGGCATCGGCAAGCCCTACGATCCGAAGACAGGCGAGGGCGTGGTCGGACGCAACTACGCGTATCAGATGAACGGCGGCATCAACGTGTTGCTGCCCAAGGGTACGCAACTCAATCCGTTCGTCGGCAGTGGCGCGGGCGGCGTGGGCATGGACGATCTCAACGGGGATCAGTTCGACCACGGTCCGCTCGGCTTTGTCGGTGGCGCGAGCGTACGTCATATCCGCACGGGCGGCCGTCCGATCAAGCAGGCGGCGACCGTGCCCGGCACGCCGACCTGGGGCAGCGGCTGGAAAGCCGGCATTTCCGATGCCTACCAGCGCTACATGACCATCGGCATTTCGGGCTCGGTGATGCCGTATCGCGACGCCTACCTCGATCTCGATCCGACCTATCGCGACGCGTATGGTCTGCCGCTCTTGCGCATGACGTTCGATTGGCACGACAACGAGTACGCGATGCTCGACTACGTCGGCACGCGCATGGAAGACGTTGCGAAGGCAATGAATCCGGAGAAGTATTTCCGCGCGATTCGCAAGAAGGGGCAGCACTACGACACGCGCGTGTACCAGTCCACGCACACCACGGGCGGCGCGGTGATGGGCGCGTCGCCCGCGACGAGCGTCGTCAACAAGTATCTGCAAAGCTGGGACGTGCCCAACGTGTTCGTGATGGGCGCCTCGGCGTTCCCGCAGAACATGGGCTACAACCCGACGGGTATCGTCGCTGCGCTCGCGTTTCACTCGGCCAAGGCGATCCGCGAGCAATACCTGAAGAACCCGGCTGCGCTGGTGCAGGCATAAGGAGAGGGCAAACATCATGAAAAAGATTACGTTTGCCATCGCCTGTACGGTCGCCTTTGTGACGACCGCAGCGAGTGCCAGTGTATTTGCACAGACCGTGGCCGCAGCCGCGCCAACCTCTGCCGACGCGCAGCTGATCCAGAAGGGCCGCTACCTCGCAGCCGCGGGCGACTGTATTGCCTGCCACACGGCGAAGGGCGGCAAGCCATTCGCGGGCGGTCTTGGCATCGCATCGCCGATCGGCACGATCTACTCGACTAACATCACGCCGGATAAGGCAACGGGTATCGGCAATTACACGCTCGGCGATTTCGATCGCGCCGTGCGCCACGGTATCGCCAAGGATGGTTCGACGCTGTACCCAGCCATGCCGTACGTCTCGTATGCGAAGGTCAAACCAGCCGACGTGAAGGCGCTGTACGCGTATTTCATGCATGGTGTCGAGCCGGTCTCGCAGGGCAACCGCGCGTCGGACATTCCGTGGCCGCTCTCGATGCGCTGGCCGCTGCGCTTCTGGCGCGGGGCATTTGCACCGGAAGTCGTTAGCGACGACAGCCCGCTGCCGAACGACCCTGTTGCCCGTGGCCGCTATCTCGTGGAAGGCCTCGCGCACTGCAGCGCCTGCCATACGCCCCGCGGGTACGGTCTGGAGGAAAAGTCGCTGACCGACGATGGCAATCAGTTCCTCTCGGGCGGCGTGGTCGACGGCTATCTCGCGAAGAACCTGCGAGGCGACCGCAAGGATGGCCTTGGAAACTGGAGCGAAGCTGACATCGTCGCGTTCCTGAAGAGCGGACGCACGGCGCACTCGGCTGCCTTCGGCGGGATGGCGGATGTCGTGCAGAACAGCACGCAGCATATGAGCGATCAGGACCTCGGTGCGATCGCCGCGTACCTCAAAACGCTCGCGCCGGCCAACACATCGGTCGGGACACTCGCGGCCGATCCCGCCTCGGCCAACGCGTTGCGCGCAGGCACCGACCGCAGCAACGGGGCGCTCACGTTCGTCGACAACTGCGCGGCCTGCCACCGCACGAGCGGCAGCGGCTATGAGAGCACTTTCCCGACGCTGGCGCTGTCGACGGTCGTGAACACGGACGATCCGACTTCGCTGATCCGCATCGTCCTTCACGGGGGGGAAATGCCTTGGACCAAGGCGGCCCCGACGCACTACGCGATGCCGGGTTTCGCCACGCGTTTGACGGACCGCGATGTAGCCGACGTGCTCACTTTCGTGCGTTCCAGCTGGGGCAATCATGCGCCTTCCGTGAGACAAGAGCAGGTCGCAAAGGTCCGCAAGTCGATGGAGTCCGGTTCCTCACCCGATCGGCCGGAGAATCAATAAAAGAGTCGGCCGTCGCAGTGCACCTCGTGCTGCGCGTAACCAGAAACAGACGACCCGCGTGATAAGCGGGTCGTCTGTGCCTCGCCAGATGCACGCGATTCCATTCTGCGACAATAGTCGCCATTTCCCGCTCCTCGCGATCATGAAATGGAACTCAGACAACTGCGCTATTTTCTCAGCGTCGTCGAACATGGAAGCATGGGCAAAGCTGCGCTGGAACTCGGCGTCGTTACGTCCGCACTGAGTCAGCAGATCAGCCGCCTGGAAGGCGAGCTTTCCACACGTCTGTTACAGCGCACGTCCAGTGGCGTCGTTCCGACCGACGCCGGCCTCGCATTCTGGCGTCAGGCGCAACTCGCGCTGCGCCATATCGACGATGCCGCGCTCGCCGCACGCGAGGCCCGGCTTTCCGGGCACGTGAGCGTCGGCATGGCGCCGAGCACGGCGAGCGTGCTCGGCGTGGCCTTCATGCAGGCCATGCGCGAGCGCTATCCCGATGTGCGTCTGCGCGTGGTCGAAAGCCTGTCCGGTTATCTCGCCGGCATGCTAAGCGCGCGTCAAATCGACCTTGCCGTGCTGTTTCGCGAGGTGCCCGCGCAGCGCTGGAGTGTCGCGTCGCTGCTCGAGGAGCGGCTCTTCGTCATCGGCGCGAGCGAATTCGGCGGGATGCCCACCGGCGCGTCGGTGCGCCTCGGGCAACTCGGCAAACTGCCGCTGATTCTTCCCAGCGGCACGCACGGGCTGCGCTCGCTGCTGAGCGCCGCATTCAAGCGCGCCAGATACGAACCCAATATCGTCGCCGAAGTGGACGGCCTGGCGCTGCTGATGGATTACGTACGCGCTGGCTTTGGCGCGACCATTCAGCCGGGAGCCGCGCTCGCGCGCCCCGAGAACGCCACATTGGCAAGCGTGCGCCTCGCCGAAAGCTACGCGACGCGCCCCAACATGATTGCAAGCGTCTCCGACGACGAGTTGTCGCCCGCGGGGCTGGCGGCGCGCGTCGTGCTCGCCGACGTGGCCCGCCAACTCGTGCGCGAAGGCCGTTGGCCCGGCGCGCGT
Organism: Paraburkholderia sp. JHI869; assembly: GCF_038900775.1. Taxonomy (NCBI): domain Bacteria; kingdom Pseudomonadati; phylum Pseudomonadota; class Betaproteobacteria; order Burkholderiales; family Burkholderiaceae; genus Paraburkholderia; species Paraburkholderia sp. JHI869. Next base: position 99,651 of record NZ_JAYMSC010000025.1, on the reverse strand, counting down.
TTGCGCCCCGAGGCGGTCTTCACAAAAACTGAAGACCCATTAACGGGCCGCTGATGGCGGCGTGAGCGCGCGGCCATTAGAGTGTGCCCAAAAGGAGGCACACAGGATGGTCGATGTACTTGTGATCGGAGGAGGCAACGCCGCGCTGTGTGCGGCGTTGATGGCGCGCGAAGCCGGCGCGTCGGTCCTGCTGCTCGAATCGGCGCCGCGCGAGTGGCGCGGCGGCAATTCACAGCACACGCGCAACTTGCGCTGCATGCACGACGCGCCTCAGGACGTGCTCGTCGAAGCCTATCCCGAAGAGGAGTTCTGGCAAGACCTGCTGAAGGTTACGGGCGGGATCACCAACGAGCATCTCGCGCGTCTGACGATCCGCGCCTCATCTTCGTGCCGGCCGTGGATGCAAAAACACGGCGTGCGCTTCCAGCCGCCGCTCTCCGGCGCGCTGCACGTGGCGCGCACCAACGCGTTCTTCATGGGTGGCGGCAAGGCGCTCGTCAACGCGTACTACCGCAGCGCAGAAGCGCTCGGCGTGGAGATCCGTTACGACACGCCGGTGGACTCGCTCGAACTGGAAGGCGGCCGCTTTGTCGCCGCGCAGAGCGGCAATCTGCGCTTCGAGGCGCGCGCCTGCGTGCTGGCGGCGGGCGGCTTCGAATCGAACCGCGAATGGCTGCGCGAAGCGTGGGGGCAGAACGAGCGCGGCGAGTGGCCTGCCGACAACTTCCGGATTCGCGGCACGCGCTTCAACATGGGCGTACTCATCCGGCACATGATGGACGCGGGCGCGGACATGATCGGCGACCCGTCGCAGTCGCATTGCGTGGCCATCGACGCGCGTGCGCCGCTCTATGACGGCGGCATTTGCACGCGTATCGATTGCGTGTCGCTCGGCGTGGTCGTGAATCGCGACGCCGAGCGCTTCTACGACGAAGGCGAGGACTTCTGGCCCAAGCGCTATGCGATCTGGGGACGGCTGGTCGCGCAGCAGCCCGGTCAGATCGGCTATTCGATCATCGATTCGAAAGCCATTGGCCGCTTCATGCCGCCTGTGTTTCCTGGCGAAAGGGCGGATACGCTGCCGGAACTCGCACGCAAGCTGAACCTGCCCGAAGCGCGCTTCATGGAAACCCTCACGCGCTACAACGAGGCATGCCGTGTCGGCACCTTCGACCACACCGCGCTCGACGACTGCCACACGGAAGGCACTACGCCGCCCAAGACGCACTGGGCGCGCCCGATCGACACGCCGCCTTACTACGGCTACGCGCTGCGGCCGGGCATCACGTTCACGTATCTCGGCCTGAAAACCAACGACCGCGCGCAGGTTCATTTCGGCGGCGCGGCGAGTGAGAACCTGTTCGTCGCGGGCGAGATGATGGCGGGCAACGTGCTCGGCAAGGGTTATACGGCGGGTGTCGGCATGTCGATCGGCACCGCATTCGGGCGCATTGCGGGCACGCAGGCTGCGCGCGCCGCACTTCAAACGACGGAGACTCATCATGCAGCGCACTGACGCCCTCGCGGCCGAACGCACGCGCACCGCGCCAGCCGATGCAAAGACAATGGTCCGCGGGCCGCAAGGCGGGGCGCGCGTGATCCCCATCGTGCCGATGAGCGACAGCGAAAGCGAAGTGGCGCGGCAGATGCAGATCTGCAACGCCTGCCGCTATTGCGAAGGCTTCTGCGCCGTGTTCCCGGCCATGACGCGCCGCCTCGAATTCGGCAAGGCGGACGTGAACTACCTCGCGAACCTCTGTCACAACTGCGGTGCGTGCTATCACGCCTGCCAATACGCGCCGCCGCACGAATTCGCCGTGAACGTGCCGAAGGCGATGGCGAAGGTGCGCCTTGAAACCTACACCGAATACGCGTTTCCGGCTGCGCTTGGCACGCTGTACAAGCGCAACGGCCTCACGCTTTCGGTCGCGCTCGCAGCGGGGCTTGCGCTCTTTCTGCTGCTAGGCACGGCGATGCACGGCGGGCTTTCGGGTGAGGTCGCCGCAGCGAACTTCTATGCGATTTTTCCTCATAACCTGCTCGCGGCGATGTTCGGTGTAGTCTTTCTGTTCGCGGTGCTGGCGCTGGGCGTGGGCGTCACGCGCTTCTGGCGCGACGTGTCGGCGGGAACGGCGAGCGCGAGCGCGCCTGCGGTTGCCGAAGCCGCGAGAAACGCGCTGATGCTCAAGTATCTCGACGGCGGCCACGGCGAAGGCTGCAACGAATCGAACGACGCCTTCACGCTCGCGAGACGGCGCTTCCATCATCTGACGTTTTACGGCTTCATGCTGTGCTTTGCCGCGACGGTGGTCGCGACGGCGTATCACTACGTACTCGGACTGGAAGCGCCGTATCCCTTCTTCAGCGTGCCAGTGCTGCTAGGCACGCTGGGCGGCATCGGGTTGCTCGTTGGGCCGGCCGGGCTGCTGTGGCTGAACCTCAAACGACATCCGCAGCAAGGCGATACGCGCCAGCGCCCGATGGACCGCGGTTTCATCGCGCTCCTGCTGCTGACGAGCGCATCGGGCCTCGCGCTCATGGGCTGGCGGGCGACCTCCGCGATGCCGTCGTTGCTCGCGATTCACCTGGGCATCGTGATGGCGCTCTTCGCGACGTTGCCCTACGGAAAATTTGCGCATGGCATCTTCCGCTCGGCGGCGTTGCTCAAATCGTCGATAGAAAAGCGGCAGCGCAGTACGCTGAGTCTCGGTTCTGACTAGCGGCGGCAAAAGCGGGGGAGCGTCATGCTCCCCCGTGACACCAACAATCACAGGAGACAGTCCCATGAACCCCACAGAGCCGAGCGCCATTTCGGGCGTGCACGGCGCCGCGCGCGCGTCGCGGGCGGCCGCCGTGCTGCGCGTCACGAGCGGCAACTTCCTCGAACAGTTCGACTTCTTTCTGTTCGGCTTCTACGCCACGTCGATCTCGAAGATCTTCTTCCCGTCGTCGAGTGAATATGCCTCGCTGATGCTGACCTTCGCCGTATTCGGCGCAGGCTTCCTCATGCGTCCGCTTGGCGCGATCCTGCTTGGTGCGTATATCGACAAAGTCGGGCGCCGCATGGGTCTGATCGTCACGCTATCCATCATGGCGAGCGGCACCATTCTGATCGCCTGTGTGCCGGGCTACGCGAGCATCGGGCTGCTCGCGCCCGCGCTCGTGCTCCTCGGCCGGCTGTTGCAGGGCTTTTCGGCTGGCGCGGAACTGGGCGGCGTTTCAGTGTATCTCGCCGAGATGGCGACACCCGGCAACAAGGGCTTTTACACGAGCTGGCAATCGGCGAGCCAGCAGGTCGCGATCGTGATGGCCGCCGCGCTCGGCTATGCGCTGAATCAGTGGCTTTCCGCGCAGCAGATCGGTGCGTGGGGCTGGCGCATTCCGTTCTTTATCGGCTGCGCGATCGTGCCGTTTCTATTCATTCTGCGCCGCTCGCTGCAGGAGACCGCCGCGTTCGAAGCGCGACGCCATCATCCGCAGGCAGGCGAAATCTTCGCGATGCTGCTGGCCAACTGGCGCATCGTCATCGCCGGCATGCTGCTCACGGCGATGACGACCACGACGTTCTATCTCATCACCGTCTACACGCCGACCTTCGGCAAAGCCGTACTCAAACTTTCCACCGCCGACACGCTCATCGTGACGCTCTTCGTGGGCATCTCGAACTTCGCGTGGCTTCCCATCGGTGGCGCGCTTTCGGACCGCATTGGCCGCAAGCCGATCCTGCTCGCCATTTCCATGCTGGCGATCCTCACGGCGTATCCGGCGCTTTCATGGCTCGCCGCCGCGCCGAGTTTTGCCCGCATGCTGATCGTGCTGCTGTGGTTCTCGTTTTTCTTCGGCATGTACAACGGCGCGATGGTCGCCGCGCTCACCGAAGTCATGCCGGCGCAAGTGCGCGTTGCAGGCTTCTCGCTGGCGTTCAGTCTCGCGACGGCGCTGTTCGGCGGCTTTACGCCCGCAGTGTCGACGTACCTGATCGAAATCACGCGCGACAAAGCCGCGCCGGGTTACTGGCTCAGCTTTGCCGCGCTGTGCGGGTTCGCGGCGACGCTCTGGCTGTACCGACGACGTGCGGGACGTGTCGAGTCGGCAGCTTCGCCGGTTTGACCTCGGTTATGCCGCGGCGGCAACGCGCAGGCGATTGACGATCTGGTTGTCCTTGCCCTGGACGAAGGGAGTCAGCGTGAGGTTGAACTCGATGTCCTTGTACACGTCGGCCTTCAGGCCCAGTGCGGCGCCGCCGGTCTTTTCCGTCACCGGCGGAATCAACTCCTCACGCGTCGCGTAGGCGAAGTCGTCCCAGATCAGCGGGTCGCCCTCGACGTTGAACTGCGTGGTGAGCTTGCGGTGCTCGTCGCTCGTGACGAAGAAGTGCACGTGCGCCGGACGGTCGCCGTGACGCTCCAACGCGTTCAGCAACTGCTGCGTCGCGCCCTGCGGCGGGCAGCCGTAGCCCACGGGCATGAGCGTGCGGAATTCGTACTTGCCGTCGGCGCCGGTCTTCACCGCGCCGCGCAGGTTGAAATCGCTCTGCGCGCCGGTCGGATCGAAGTGCGAGTAGAAGCCCTTCGAGTTCGCATGCCAGCATTCGACCACGGCGCCTGCCACCGGCTTGCCGTCCGGTCCGGTGACCGTGCCGTGAATGACGAGCGGGCCCGCATCGGCGTCGGCGTCGAGGTCGATGCGCGAAACGCTGTCGCGCAGCGGCGCACCCGCAACGTACAACGGGCCTTCGATCGTGCGCGGCGTGCCGCCGCTGATGCCCGCTTCCTCGTCGGCGGCGTCCATGCGGATGTCCAGATACTTTTCCAGTCCGATGCCTGCCGCGAGCAGCGCCGCCTCGCCGTCCTGGCCGAGCTTGTTCAGATAGTTGATGCCGGTCCAGACCTCGTCGGGTGTGATGTCGAGGTCGTCGATCGCCTTGAACAGGTCGCTCAGCAGACGGTGGGCAATCTGCTTGAAACGCGTGTTGCCGCCGTTGCCGTCCACGTTCGTGGCGGCCTTCAGCAGGTCCTGCACTTCGCCGGTTTCGAATACTTTCACGCTCATGATGACTGTCTCCAACTGGTTTTAGGGGGGCGTTGAGCGCATTAGATATCCGCGCCTGCGCGGGCGCTATCCGTCTACTCGACACTCACTATCCGGTTTTTTTGGCGGGGCGGCGAAACGGCCGGCGCCGGGCGTCGCGCGGGCACGCCCAGCCAGGAGGAAGAAACCGCGGCAAAAAAAGTGGATAGCGAATGGCGACCAGGCGGATAGCGCCGGCGTCGCTGTGGGTATTCAATCCAGCTCATCAAGGACCCGGTCGCGAGACCGCTAAACGGCAGGAGGAGAACCCATCGTGAGCACAGAGAAAATCGCGTCGCAATGGCAGGATTTCATTGGCGGATGCCTCGACTTCCGTCCGGCAGAGGGCGTCTATCGCATTGCGCGGGAGATGTTCACGGAGCCGCAACTGTTCGACCTGGAGATGGAATTCATCTTCGAGAAGAACTGGATCTACGCATGCCACGAGAGCGAGATCCCCAAGCCGCACGACTTCATGACGATGCGCGCAGGACGCCAGCCGATGATCATCTCGCGCGACGGCAACGGTCAGCTCAACGCGATGATCAACGCGTGCCAGCATCGCGGCGCGACCCTCACGCGCATGGGCAAAGGCAATCAGTCGACCTTCACGTGCCCGTTCCATGCGTGGTGCTACAAGAGCGATGGACGCCTCGTCAAGGTCAAGGCGCCCGGCGAGTACTGCGACGACTTCGACAAGTCCACGCGCGGCCTCAAGAAGGCGCGTATCGCGAGTTACAAGGGCTTCGTGTTCATCAGCCTCGACGTCGAGGCGACCGACACCATTGAAGAGTACCTCGGCGACGCGCGCATCTTCCTCGACATGATGGTGGCGCAATCGCCTACGGGCGAACTCGAGGTGCTGCCGGGCAAGTCCGCCTACACCTTCGAAGGCAACTGGAAGCTGCAGAACGAGAATGGCCTCGACGGCTATCACGTGAGCACGGTGCACTACAACTACGTTGCCACGGTGCAGCGCCGTCAAGAAGCGAACGCGCAGAACGGCGGCGCAGCGAACGGCACGCTCGACTACAGCAAGCTCGGTGCGGGCGACGCCGAGACCGACGACGGCTGGTTCGCGTTCAAGAACGGCCATAGCGTCCTCTTCAGCGACATGCCGAACCCCAGCGTGCGGCCCGGCTATGCGAGCGTCATGCCGCGCCTCGTCGAGGCATACGGCCAGGAGAAGGCCGAATGGATGATGCATCGCCTGCGTAACCTGAACGTCTATCCGAGCCTCTTTTTCATGGACCAGATCAGCTCGCAGTTGCGCATCGTGCGCCCGGTCGCCTGGAACAAGACGGAAGTCATCAGCCAGTGCATCGGCGTGAAGGGCGAATCGGATCAGGACCGTGAAAGCCGCATTCGCCAGTTCGAAGACTTTTTCAACGTGTCGGGCATGGGCACGCCCGATGATCTCGTCGAATTCCGCGAGCAGCAGCGCGGCTTCCAGGCGCGTCTCGAGCGCTGGAGCGATATTTCGCGCGGTCATCACAAGTGGGTGGCGGGCGAGACGGCGAGTGCGCGCCTGCTCGGCATCGAGCCCGTGCTGTGCGGCACGGAGCTGACCCACGAGGGGCTTTACGTCAACCAGCATGGCGCGTGGCAGACGTACCTGATGCAGGGCCTCGCAAAGCAATCGAACACCACGAAGGAGGCTTGAGCCATGGCCGTCACGCATACGCAGCAACAATGGGTCGAGCAGTTTCTCTACCGCAAGGCCGAGCTTTGCGACGCGCAGGACTGGGACGAATACCTCGAACTGTTCGACGAAAACAGTGAATTTCACGTGCCCCAATGGGATTCCGAGCACGTGTACACGACGGACCCCAAGCGCGGCATGTCGCTTATCTATTACGCGAACCGCACCGGGCTCGAAGATCGCGTGTTCCGCTTGCGCACGGGCAAGTCGGCGGCTTCGACGCCGCTGCCGCGCACGTCGCACCAGATCACCAATGTGCGCATTGCCGAATGCGAAAACGGCGAGCTGGAAGTCAAGGCCAACTGGGCCACGTTTTACGCACGGCACGGCGTTGCCGAACACTTCTTCGGACGCGTCACCTACCAGCTTCGACCACACGGCGACACCTGGAAGATCGCGCGCAAGCATGTGCTGTTGCTCAACGACACGATCAACGCCGTGCTCGACTTCTACCATCTGTAAGCGGGAGTGCCACGAAATGAGCCACAAGGTCGCCTTTAGTTTTGCCGATGGCAAGACCGTGTTCTTCGATGTCCGCTCGGGAGAACTGCTGCTCGACGCCGCGCTGCGCAATGGCGTAAGCATTCCGCTGGATTGCCGCGAGGGCGTGTGCGGAACCTGCCAGGGGCGCTGCGAATCGGGCAGCTACACGCTGGACTATGTCGACGAGGAAACGCTCTGCGCAGACGATCTCGCCGCGCGCAAGATTCTGTCCTGCCAAACGCGCGTGCAATCCGACGCATCGTTTTACTTCGACTACGATTCGAGCCTGTGCAGCGCGGGTGGCACCACGTTGATCGCGGGGCAGGTCACGGCCGTTAAGCAGGTATCCGAAACAACGGCGATCCTGCATCTGGATGCCAGCGCTCATTCAGCACGGCTCGATTTCCTGCCCGGCCAGTATGCGCGCGTAAAGGTGCCGGGCGCGGACGTGTGGCGTTCCTATTCGTTCGCCAACCGTCCCGATGACAACAACCAGCTGCAGTTCCTGATTCGCCTGCTGCCCGATGGCGCGATGAGCAACTATATGCGCGAACGCTGCGAGCCCGGGCAAACGGTTGAATTCGAGGCGCCGCTCGGCACGTTCTATCTGCGGCAGGTGGAACGGCCGCTCGTGATGGTCGCAGGCGGGACTGGCCTCTCCGCATTTCTCGGCATGCTCGACGATCTTGCGCACAAGGGCGGCTGTGGCCAGAAGGTCCACCTCTACTATGGCGTGACGAACGCGCGCGACCTGTGCGAACTCGATCGCTTGAAGTCCTACGAGGAACGCATTGAGAACTTCACGTGCGATATCGTCGTGATGAATCCGTCTGAAGTATGGCAGGGCAAGACGGGACTCATTCCCGAACATTTTGACCGTGCGATGCTCGAAGCGAGCCCGTTCGACATGTACCTGTGCGGCCCGCCGCCGATGGTCGAGGCGATCAAGACGTGGCTCGCGAGCGCAAGCCTCGACGACCACCGTCTCTACTACGAAAAATTTGGGGACAGCAACAGCACGCAGCCAGCTGTGTGAAGCTGCGGCGCAGCACCCAGTTGGGGTGTTTCGTTATTTTGTCCGGGCGTGGCGTGGTTTACCATTGAGTATTCGTCAATTGCTCACTGATACACGCCATGCCAACCCCCGCCGCCAACGAAAGCCGAGGCCTTGACGCACTGCGTCACGACCTCGAAGGCGCGCGCGACTGGATGGCGTCGATTTGCGGACCGCACGCGTTGGAGGTTCGCAGCCCGAAGGCGCTGCAATTCCATCATTCGGGCACGGTCATGCGCTCCATGGCGAGCACGCTGGGGTACGTCGAGTACGGCACCGACGTCACCGTCTCCGTGCACAATGAAGCGCCGCTCAACTGCTATAGCGTGAGTCTGCCGCTCACCGGGCAGCAGGAACTCGCCGCGCACGGCCGACTGTGGCTGTCGGACCAGGACAGCGGCCTCGTGTTGTCGCCGCATGAAACGCAAGATCTGGCGATCATGGGCAATTGCCGCAAGATCATCGTTTCGATTCCGAGTGCGGCCTTGCGCCAGGTGCTGGAAGGGCTTTTGCAGCGGCCGCTCGAAGCCGCGCTGACGTTCGAGCCACAGATGAATGCCGCCGACGGCGATCAGGCCGCGTGGTGGCGCATGGTCAAGTTCCTGCTGGCCGAGATGGGACACGCCGGCCCGTTGCTCAATCATCAACAGATGGTGGGGGATCTCGAACAGGCGCTGATCAAAGGCCTGTTGCTCTCCCAGCCTCACAACTATTCGGAGGCGCTTGTCGAGGCGATGCGTCCCGCGTGCCCGCACTATTTGTTGCGCGCGAAACAGTTCATTCACGACAACGCCCGCGAAAATATTGCGCTCGAAGACATCGAGCGTGCGGCGGGCGTGTCGCGCTACAAGCTGTTCGAAGGCTTCGGCCAGCACTTCGGGCATGCGCCTATGGCCTATCTGAAGAAGTACAGACTGGAAGCGGTTCGGCGCGAAATACTTTCGGACTGCTCCGAGCGCAATGTGTCGTCCATCGCGATGAATTGGGGCTTTTCGCATCTCGGCCGCTTTTCCAGCGACTACAAGCAACTCTTCGGCGAAACGCCATCGCAGACACTCAAGCGCGCGACGCGACGGTAGTCTGCGGCATATTCAATCTCACTCCTCCATTTGGGCGTGCCCCAACAGTCCCATTAGCTCCTGTAGAAAAGTCGCCGACGCATGCGTGAGTGGTTTGTCACTGCGCGTGATAGCGACCAGCGGACCGATGTGCAGCGGCAATTCGCACTGTACGAGTCGCAAGCGATATTGGGCGCACAGCTCATCGGCGATGCACTCCGACGAGAGAACGAGGGCATCGCTCTGGCTAGCCAGACGAAAAGCCAGCGGTGAAACCTGCGACGACAACACATCCGAAGGCAGCCTCAGCCCCATATCCCGAATCGCGAACTCGAGCTGTTGCCGGATGATATTCGGCTGAGGAGGGAGTATCCACGGATAATCCAGAAGGTCCTGGAGCGCCACTGGCTTCAAAGTCGACGGATGACCTTGCCGCGCAAGAAAAACGGGCATGTCGCGCTTCAACATCTCGAGTTTATAGTGCTCGCCGCCGAATCCACTGGCCATCCGGCCGATGACGATATCGACGAGATCCTGGTCGAGGCACTCCAGCAACATTTCCATCGGACCTTCACGCAGCGCGAGTCGCACACGTGGCGACTTGATCCGAAAGTCGTTCACAGCGTGCGAGAGCGAACCCCACCAGGTGAGCGGCGAAAATATACCTATCGACAGGTTGCCGATATCCCCGTTCAGCAACGCTTCGAGCTCGGCCTCCGCCCGCTGAACGTCGCTGGCGATCAAATGGCCGTGACGCACGAGGGTTTCGCCGTAGACCGTCGGGCGCATGCCGCTTGGTGTGCGCTCGAAAAGCTGCGCACCGACAATCGCCTCGATCTCGGCCAACGCCTTGGAGAGCGCCGACTGACTGACGTTCTGCGCTTCAGCGGCCTTTTGCAGGCTGCCTAGCCGCGCAATGTCCACCACGACGGCGATGTGACGGAGCTTCAGGCGTTGTTGCAGTGAGTTCATGATCCAGGCCGGGTTGAACTTTTGTCATAGGGGGGCGGCGAAGAATTCCATTTTCTTTCCGCTGTCGATCCGTAAGCTCATGGTTGCCGGATGAGATAAACCCATGTGCGCGAGTGCACAAGACAAAGGAGGCTACATGAAGGGCACCGTACTTGCCCAATGCGAGCAGGGCGTACTTGAAGGCGTGACCCACGACGGTGTGCACACGTTCTTCGATATTCCCTACGCGGCGGATTGCGGCCGTTTTCAGCCCGCTGGTGAACCGTCGCGCTGGAACGGTCAGCGAAATTCTACCCGACCCGGGCCCGTCTTTCCTCAATTGCCGAGCCGTCTGGATTTCGTCATGGGGCCGACCGCCCGAGGCATTGAGCAGTCCGAAGATGCTTTCAGGCTGAACGTTTTCACGTCCGATCTCACTGGTAATTTACCGGTTGTGTTCTGGATTCACGGGGGAGGGTTCATGACCGGTGGTGCACTGCCTTGCTATTCGGGCAGCGCAATCGCCGGTCTCGGGCGCGCGGTGGTCGTGACGATGAACTATCGGCTGGGCGTGCTGGGCAACCTCTGTATGGAGGGCGTTTCACCCGGTAATCTCTGTGTTGCGGATCTCGAGCGGGCGCTTCAGTGGGTGAGGAAGAACATCGCGGGCTTCGGCGGCGACCCGGATTCCATCGTCGTAGCGGGCCAGTCGGCGGGAGCCTGGTTCGCCCAGCTTCTCGCCTCGATGCCATCGACCCATCGCATGGTGAAGGCGATTGCCATGCTCAGTTATCCGGGCCTTCAGCCGATGGCCCCGTCGAAAGCTCAGGCAACGGCGGTGCAGTTGTGCGAAACGGCTGGCATAGCATCATCAGGCGAAGCATTGCGCACGCTGCCTGTCGAGCGCATCCTGCAGGCGCAAACCCAACTGACTGGCGCCGTGGCGAAGTTTGCCGAGGTTCCCATCGCATTCATGCCGGTTGCGAGCGGTGACGTACCAGCGAACCCCGGTGCGGCCGCGCAGGACCGTTTCGCAGGCAAACCGGTCTTCATCGGCTGGACGCGCGATGAGTCCGGCAGCTTCTTTGCGAGCAGCCCGGCCCTTCTTGCGGCGACGGCGGAGCAGGCCCTGCAGAAGTTCAAGGACGAATTCGGCGACGATGCGGTAACGCGATACGAGCGCGTGGCCGAAGGACCATTCGAGCGGAAGCCCTATGCCGCGCTGGTCGAGCTGAGTTCGGAAAAGCTGATCGCGGGGCCGACGCGGCGATTCGCGAAGCGTATGGCAGACGCGGGAAGCAGCGTGTTTGCCTATCGGTTCGATCTCCCATCGCCGCAGCCGAATGTGGGCGCTTGCCATTGCCTTGAATTGCCATTCCTCTTTGGCAACTTCGAAAACTGGATCGAATCGCCCATGCTCGAAGGTCTCGACGAACCGCGAAGCCGCGCGTTGTCGGCCAGAATCCAGCGTTACTTTCTGAACTTTGTGGAGTCCGGAAATCCCAATGGCGCGGGCTTGCCTGCATGGAAAGCGTTCAACGGCGATGACAGTGACTTGATGTATTTCGACTAACTCGCGCCGCGATTTACTGAACGAATAACCGTCAAATTAATAAGTAATCCAAATAATAAGGCGAAGAAAGTGGCGATTCACCGCCACGATTCGCCACTCCTGGAGACAAGAACGTCATGAAACTGAAGTGGAGTGCCGTATTGCTGGCCGCGGTGACGGGGCTTGCGCACGGCCAAAGCAGCGTCACGCTGTATGGAATCGTCGATACCGGCTTGTCGTACTACAACCATGCGACCGCTAGCGGCGGGACATCTATCGGTATGGCTTCACTAACCGGGAGATTGCCTTCGCGCTGGGGCCTGAGGGGCACCGAGGACCTCGGTGGCGGATTCAAGACGTTCTTCGTGCTGGAGAATGGCTTTCAGCCCACCAACGGCACGTTGAATTACGGCGGCAGGATCTTCGGCATCCAGTCGAACGTCGGTATCAGCAGCGACTACGGCTCGCTAACGCTCGGCAGGCAGATGGGCATGACGATGTACGCGCTGTTCAACGCGGACGTGATCGGCCCGTCGATTCATTCGCTGAGCGTTTTCGATTCGTATCTGCCGAACGCCCGCAGCGACAACGCCATCGGCTACATGGGCAAATTCCACGGCGTGACGATTGGCGGCACTTATAGCTTTGGCCGAGATGCAGCGGGTCCAGCCGGGCCCGGGGCGACCAACTGTCCTGGCCAGGTTCCCGGCAATAGGCTGGCATGCCGTCAATATACGGCGCTCCTCGCATACGATTCAGCGAGCTTTGGCTTCGCCGCTTCGTACGACGTGCTACGCGGCGGCGCGGGCGCCACGGCGCCGCTGAACAACAGCAGCTACACCGATACACACAACATAGTCGACGGCTACGTGACGTTGGGCTCAGCAAAGATCGGCTTCGGATGGATCAGGAATAACCTCGCGGCCGCCACCCACTTGCAGACGGATATTTTCTTTGCGGGGGCCACATACTATGTCACGCCCGCGTTTTTCTTCGACACACAGGGTGTGCGCTACCTGCAGCGCGGCTCCGAAGGCAAGAAGGACGCTAGCTCGACGCTGCTCATCGGCCGCGCGAATTACCTGTTCTCGAAGCGCACCATGGTTTACACGTCGGTGGGGTACATGTTCAACAGCGCCCAGGCCGCGAACGCGGTCGCGGCCGGCGGCACGGTCGCGACCGGCATGAACCAGCTTGGTGTGATGATCGGGTTGCAGCAGAAGTTCTGACGCGGTGCTTCAGAATCGCGTATTGGCATTGCGCAACGCGGCGCCAAAAATACGAATGGCTTCTTTCAATGACGGATCGCGCACACGCGTATAAACCGCGATTTCGATCGGTGCGAGCGGCGGCAATCCAAAACGGCTTCCGACGTCCACGGCACGCGGCGGGCGTCCTCGCCGGGTGAGCGGCGCGACGGCAAGTCCTGCCATGATGGCCGCGCCGACCGTGCCGATGCCGCCGCCCACGAAAACCTCGGTCCATTGGATGCCGGCTTCGTCCAGCGCTTTGAGCGCGTTGGCACGCACCCCGCAAGGCGCGGATAACGATGCCACGCGCAAGGGCTCGTCCGGGTTGGGCGACCACTGCGGCGCCGCGAACCATCCGCAGTGCTCGACGAAGAGGCGCTCGGCATCGCGTCGTGCGGGGTCGCGCCGCGCGAAGGCCGCGTCGAGTTCGCCGGCGTCGTACGCCTCGAGCATCTCGCTCGAAGCGCCGATGCGCACTTCGACGCGCAATGTCGGGTCGTGGCTCGACACGCGCGCAAGCAAGGGAATCAGTTCTTCCGCAGCGGTGTGATCGATGATGCCAAGGCGCAGGCTGCGCTGCTCGCGAACATCGCTGGCCAATGCGCGGTCATGTGCGCTCAGCAACTCACGCGCCGCCGAGAGAAACGCCACGCCTTCGGGCAGCAGTTGAATGTGCCGGGGCGTGCGTTCCAGCAGGCGCTTGCCAAGTCGTTCCTCGAGCCGTTTGATTTTCAGGCTGATGGCCGACTGCGTGGTGTCCTGGACCTCGGCCGCGCGCGTGAAGCTGCTGAGGTCGGCAACCAGCACGAAGGCCTGCACGGCGTCGAGATCGAGCAGACGGCCGGTGTGTTGATATCCCGAGCTCATGATGAAGGGTTCTCAAGCATCATTGGGGGAAATCATACGCCGGGCTTTCGCGTGGCGGCTTCCAGACTGAACAGGAACGACTCGTAAGGGCGGTCCATCGCTTGTTTGAGTCCCATTTCGCAGGTGCGGTTTGCGCACACGTAGGCGTCTGCCTGCACATTCTCGAGGTACGCCTTTTGATCCCGCGTTGCGGAAATCACCAGTTCGGGATGGAGGAGGCCACGGTCGCCGGCCGTGCCGCAGCACGTCGCGCCTACCGGTATTTCGACCTCGGCTGCCATATGCCCCGTAATGCGCTTGAGGTCTTTGGTCAGCTTCAAATGAGACATCGCGCAGGTCGGATGGATGACGATCTTGCCTAGCCGCTCATAGACCTCCAGTTCGGGGAGCAGTCTCGCGCACCAGGTGATCGAGTCGATGATGTTCAGCCGCTTGCGGCGTTCCTGCTGTTCAGGAGTAAGCACGTCGTCCAGACCGTGGACGAGGCCGTGCGTGCACGAGGCAGCATCGACCACGATGGGAAGGCGTCCCGCGTCGCTCCATTTCCACAGGCGTTCGAGCGTCGTTTCCGCCATGATTTGCCGTGCCGATGCATAACCTTTCGAACTGAACGGCGTGGCGCAGCACGTTCCGCCAATGTCGTCAGGAATCCAAAGGTTCTTCCCTGCGCGCCAGGACACCGCGATGAGTGCCTGCTGGATCGAGAGGGCATCGGCGGGCGCATCGGGGTCGCGTCCGAACATCCGGTTGACGCACGCCGTGAAATAAACGGCGTGTGCGTTCTCCCTTCGCGTGGCCGGCAACGCTCGCGCGGGCTGCGGCATCGGGCCGGGCACGCTCGGAACGACGTCGTCGCTGGCAACGAGGCGCGCCGTTTCGGCTACGGCGCGCACGGCTTTCCAGCCAAGCGATTCGCCCATGTAGCGCGCACCGCGCAAAGCCACCTTGCTCGCTTGTTCAACGCCATTCCAGCGTTGCGCGACGAAGCGCGCAGCAGCTTCCGATGCGTCGGTTTGCGTCGCTTGACGGAACGTGCGCATCAAGGCGCCGGTGTCGATTTCGATCGGGCAAGGCAGGGCGCAGGTCCCGTCGCCGGCGCAGGTTTGAATCGCATCGTACTGGTACTGCTCCTGAAGCCGTCGAAGCACCGCCGATCCCTCCGGCTGGCGGGCCATCTCCCTTCGCACGACGATGCGCTGGCGCGGCGTCATCGTGACGTTGCGGCTCGGGCAAACGGACTCGCAGAAGCCGCATTCGATACACAGGCTCGCATTTGCGGTGGTTTCGATGCCGGGCTGCGTTTTGAGGCCCTTGAGGTGGACCTGATCGTCGCGGGTGAGAATGACGTTCGGCGCGAGCACGCCATGCGGGTCGGCCAGTTGCTTGACTTTCCACATGATCGCTGTCGCGCGCTCACCCCATTCCTGTTCCAGAAATGGCGCCATGTTGAGCCCCGTTCCGTGCTCGGCCTTGAGTGATCCATCGTATTGTTTGACGACGAGTTCGACCAACTCGGTCATGAATTTCGAGTATTGCGCGCGGCCCTCTTCTTCATCGAGTCGCGCGGTCAACGTGAAATGCAGATTGCCGTGCGCGGCGTGACCCGCCACGCCAGGCATAAAACCGTGCTTGCGCAGCAACTGCTGCAGGTCGCGCGCGGCGTTGGCGAGCCTGGTCGGCGGAAAGCAGACGTCCTCGACGATCAGCATCGACCCGACAGGGCGTTGCTTGCCGACGAGACCCAGCAGGCCTTCACGCACGAACCACGCAAGCTCGACCGCTTCCTCGTGGCTAGTGAACACCGGCTCGGCGATCAGGTCCGTTTTCGCGCAGAGTTCGATGAAAGCCGCTTCCTTGTGCTTCAGCGACGCGACATCCGACGCCCCCAACTCAACCAGCAGCGCTGCGGCTTCCGGCTGGAGCGTGCGCCAGTAGTCAGGCGTTCCGGGAAAGGCCTCGGCGGCGGCGCGCAAGGCGGGGGCCACCATCAATTCGGCAGCCTGCGCTCCCAGCTCGACGAGCTTCGGCACCAGCGCGATGGCGGCGTCGATCGAAGGAAATGCCAGCCACGCGACACTCGTGATCGGCGCGCTCGGAATCGTGTCGAACGTCACGTCGGAGACGAAGCCCAGCGTGCCTTCCGAACCGACCAGCAAGCGTCCGAAGATTTCGAGCGGGGTATCGCCGTCCAGAAACGCGTCCAGCCGGTAGCCATGCGTGTTGCGGATAGCGTACTTCTGGCGGATGCGTTCGACCAATGCGGGGTCGGCCATGATCTCCGCTTTCAGGGCCATCAAGCCGGAGGCGAGCGCGCGCTCATGGAGGGCGAATTGCTGTTCGGCTTCGACGCTCGCCGTGTCGATCTTCGTGCCCGAGGCCGTCACGAAACTCATAGCGCTGACCGTATGATAGGCATCCTGATTAACGCGGCAGCGCATGCCGCCGGCATTGTTGCTCACCACGCCGCCCAGTGTGCAAACATTGGCGCTGGCGGGATCGGGGCCGATCTTGCGCCCGTGGCACGATAGGTGCACGTTCGCATGCGCGAGGATCGTCCCGGCGCGAGCCTTGATACTCGCGCCGCCAGACGCAATCGAGAGGATGCCGGTGAAATGCTTGCGAACGTCGATGAGAATATCGTCCGACTGGGCTTGCCCGTTCAGGCTCGTGCCCGCAGCCCGGAAGGTCGCGTGACGCCCCGTTTCGCCGCAGAATTTCAGCACCTTCGCGATATCGCTCGCGTCGTGCGCTTCGACCACCACCTGGGGAACGAGCCGGTATGGGCTCGCGTCCGACGCGTAGCGCACGAGGTCGACCACTCGATGCAGTACGCGCTCCGGTCCCAGCAAATGCTCCAGGTGCGTTCTCAATACGGCGGGCGTGCCCTCCAGCAGGGCCTCGGGGATGGCGTCGGCGGCGGCCGGGCCATTGGGGCGGCCGATGCCGGTGGGGTCTACGGAGAACAGCTTTTTCATGTCGAACCTGCGTGGGACCTTTGCTTGAAGCGACGAACTTACCGTGGCGCTTCCCAAAGGACTGCAAGAAATCGAACAATTCGGTGATTTCCCCGGGGAGCAGGCCGGAAGCCAGAAAGCGCCGTATATTCGTACTTTTGACGGCGCGCTCCGGTCATTTGATGAACATGAACCCTTCCCGCCTTCGTATTCCGACTCTCGACGGGCTTCTGGCATTCGAGGCCGCCGCGCGGCATGGCACGTTCGAGCGCGCGGCCGAGGCGCTTTGCGTGACCGGGAGCGCCGTTGCCAAGCGCGTGGCCGCCGTCGAGCAGCTTCTCGGCGTTCAACTGCTGGACAGAAGCGCCAAGACGCTGGTGCTGACCGAAGCGGGAAAGGAATATTTGCAGCAGGTGTCGGGTCCGCTTCGGCTGCTCGCAGCGGTGCCCTTGCATCAACTCGACGACACACGAAAACAGCGCCTGCGCGTGTGCGCGCCGCCGACCTTCGCGCGCCAGATCATCGCCTCGAAGCTCCACGAATTTACGGACCGCTACGCCTCGGTCGAACTCGAACTCGTGCTGAGCACGCCGTATCCGGACAGCGCGCCCGGCGATATCGACTTGTGGATACGCGGTGGTGAGCCCGTCGAGCCGGGCTGCACGATCTTGATGCGCGATTGCGCAACACCATTGGTCGCGCCTTCGCTATTGCGCGCCGTTGGACAGCTGACCCAACCCGCCGACTTAGCACGCGTGCCGCTGCTGAGAACGTCACTTGAGCCGTGGACGCCGTGGCTGCATGCGGCGGGCCTCGACTGGCAAGAGCCGCAGGAAGGCCCGAAGCTGATGGACCTCGGCTTGCTGCTCGAGGCGGCGGTTAGCGGCCGGGGCGTCGCGCTCGGCAGGCCGACGCTTGCGTACCCGTGGCTCGCGACGGGGGCGCTCGTGCCGTTGTTCCCTGGGATCACGTGCCCAGTGCCGCCGTACTATCTGATGCCTCACAGGTCGCCTGGACCGGCGGGCGATTTTGCCGACTGGCTGGTCGGCGTCTGTGCGCGCGCAAGCCAGCAGGCAGCGGAATATCTTTCGCACTCAGGCGGAACAAAATTCGCGCGTTGAAGCAGGGCGGCCAATTAGTATCGCTTCGATACAACTGGAGCGAGACAATGGCGAACCTCATCGCATGCATCGAAGACCTTCGCGCAGCCGCGCAGCGGCGCATACCGCGCATGTTCTATGACTATGTGGACTCGGGCTCTTATACGGAGTCGACTTATCGCGCGAATGAAACCGAACTGGGCAAGATCAGGTTGCGCCAGCGCGTGGGTGTCGACATCGGCGCGCGCAATCTCAAGACCGTGATGGCGGGCCGGGAGGTCGCCATGCCGGTCGCGCTCGCGCCAACAGGTCTCGCCGGCATGATGCACGGTAACGGGGAAATCCTCGCGGCGCGTGCTGCGGAGCGCTTTGGCGTGCCGTTTACGCTCTCGACCATGAGCATCTGCTCGATCGAAGATGTTGCGCAGAGCGTTAGCGCGCCGTTCTGGTTTCAGCTTTACGTGATGCGCGACCGCGCATTCATCGAGCGGCTGATCGCGCGCGCCGCAAGCGTCGGCTGCACCGCGCTCGTCGTGACGATGGATCTTCCGGTGGGCGGCCAGCGCCACAAGGATGTGAGGAACGGCCTCTCCACGCCGCCTCGCATGACGCTCGCCAATATCATGAACATGGCGAGCAAGCCCGCCTGGTCGTGGAGCATCGCGCGTGCGAAGCGGCGTCACTTCGGCAATATCGTCGGCCACGTGAAGGGCGTCGACGACATGTCGTCGCTGTCCTCGTGGGTGCGGGACCAGTTCGATCCGACCATGACCTGGGCGGATATCGCATGGATACGCAAGCTCTGGAAAGGGAAACTCGTCCTCAAGGGCATTCTCGACGCCCACGACGCGCAACGCGCAGTAGAGGCCGGTGCGGACGTGGTGATCGTTTCCAATCATGGCGGGCGCCAGCTTGACGGCGCGATGTCGACGATCGAGGCGCTGCCCGTCATCGTGGATGCCGTGGGCGATCGCGTGGAGGTGTGGCTCGATAGCGGCGTGCGCACCGGGCAGGACGTGTTCAAAGCGCTCGCGCTGGGCGCGCGCGGCACGCTGATCGGCCGCGCGTTTCTCTACGGTCTGGCGGCAGGGGGCGAGGCGGGCGTGCGCAAGAGCCTCGACATCATCGCGGCCGAACTCGATACGACCATGGCGCTGTGCGGCTGCACCGATATCGCCGCGGTGGGCCGCGAGGTGCTCGCCACTCACGGACACGACGCGATGCAACGCGGGCTTGTCGATTACGCCCTCGATTGACGGCATAACAACGGGGCGGTTAGGCTCAGGCCATGCGCCCATCCAAAGTCGACCTCAACCTCTTCGTCGTTTTCGAAGCCGTCTATCGAACGCGCAATCTCACGCGCGCGGCGGAGCTGCTTTTCATCACGCAGCCCGCCGTGAGCAATGCGCTCGCGCGCATGCGCAAGGCATTCGACGATCCCTTGTTCGTGAGCACGCCGGCGGGCATGATGCCCACGCCGGTTTCCGAGAACATCATCGGGCGGGTGCGTGAGGCGCTTCAACTGCTCGATTCGAGCACGCACGCTGGCGAACGCTTCGATCCGGCCTCGTCGCAGCGAACCTTCCGGCTCAGCATGAACGATCTGACCGAGGCATTGCTGCTTCCCGCGCTGGAAGATGTCCTGCAGCGCCTCGCGCCCGGCATCCGCATCGAGAGCTACTTCACGACGCGCCGCGACGTGCCCGAAGCGCTCGCGAGCGGCGCGGTTCACCTGGCGATCGACGCGCCCCTCATCGACGACCCGTACCTCGAGCAGGAGCCGCTGGGCCACGACCGCTACGCGTGCATGGTGCGCAACGAGCACCCATTCGCGAAGAAGAAGCTCACGATCGACGACTACCTGCGCTTCGGCCATATTCATGTGTCCAGCCGCCGGCAAGGGCCCGGTCTCGTCGATACGGAACTCAACAAGCTGGGACTGCGGCGCACCATCCAGACCCGCGTGCAGCACTATCTCGTCGCGCCTCTGATCGCGATGCGCACCGACCTCGTTCTGACCGCGCCGCTCATGCTGCTCAAGCGCTATGACGCGCGCATCCTGGCGCTGCCGTTCGCTCTTCCCGATCTCGAGACGCATGGCTACTGGCACCGCAGCGTGACGGCGGACCCCGCGCATCGCTGGCTGCGCGAGCAGATCGGCCGCCTCATGCGCAAACAGCGGCAATAGGCGCGGGTGTCACCATCCGTTATGGCGCAGTATCACGAGAATAAATTTCCTGAATACTCGGCGCCCCGGTATTGTTCCAGTCATGTTCAGACGAGGTTGGCATGGCGGAACTCTACCTGGTACGACATGGGCAGGCGTCTTTCGGCGCCGAAAATTATGACGAGCTTTCAACTTCAGGCAGCGCCCAGTCGCGCTGGCTGGGCGAATACTACGCACAGTCGGGCCTGACGTTCGACCGCGTCGTCACCGGCACGATGCGGCGGCACGCACAAACCGCCGACGCTTTGCTCTCCGCGATGGGCGGTGCGCCCGTGGAGATCGTGCGGGACGCGGATCTGAACGAGTACGATTTTCACGCCCTCTTTTCCGCGCTCGACGAGAGCGGTCTCGCGCCAGGACTCCTGGCCGATGGCTCGAAGAAGCACTTTTACAAGGGGCTCAAACAGGTCTTGCAGCTTTGGTCCGAAGATAGACTGCCCGGGCGTGTTCCCGAGACCTGGGGGCAGTTCCAGGCGCGTGTGGAGCGTGCGCGTCTCGCCATTCAACGCGCGGGCGGCAAGCGCGTTCTGGTGGTGAGTTCGGGCGGTCCGATCGCCGTCTTCACCCAGCAGATTCTCCAGGCACCCGCGGCGGCGGCCATCGCGCTCAACATGCAGATCCGCAACAGCAGCGTGAGCCAGTACGTTTTCAACGACAGCGCCATGACGCTCGTCACCTTCAACACTTTGCCGCATCTCGAACAGGCCGAGAGGCGCGAGCTCGTCACCTATGGCTGACTCGAATCCGGATTCCCGCTCCATGATGAATGCAAGTCTTCAGTTCGATGTCGATGCCCTTACGCGTTATCTGAGCGCGCACGTGCCCGGTTTTCAGGGGCCCATGTCCGTCGAGAAGTTCGCCGGTGGGCAGTCGAACCCCACGTTTCTTCTCGAAGCGCAAAGTGGGCGCTATGTGCTGCGGCGTCAGCCGCCGGGCGAACTGCTCAAGTCCGCGCATGCCGTGGACCGCGAATTCCGCGTGCTGAGCGCGCTTGGCAACACGCCGGTTCCCGTTGCGCGGGCCTTGCACCTTTGCGAGGACCGCGAGGTGATCGGCAGCCTGTTCTACGTGATGAGCTTCGAAGACGGCGAAATCTATTGGGACCCGGCCTTGCCCGCGTTGCCCACTGGCGAGCGCGGCGGCATCTACGACGCGCTGATCGGCACGATGGCCGCTTTGCACGATGTGGATGTCGAAGCCGTTGGCCTTGGCGACTACGGCCGCGCAGGCAACTACTTCTCACGCCAGATCGACGTGTGGACCAAGCAATATCGCGCGGCGCAGACCGATAATCTCGCCGCGATGGAAGCGCTGATCGACTGGCTGCCGGCGCACTGTCCGGACGAAACGCGCAAGCCCTCGCTCGTGCACGGCGACTTTCGCATCGATAACCTGATCTTCCATCGCGGCACGCCGAAAGTTCGCGCCGTGCTCGATTGGGAACTCTCCACGCTCGGCAATCCGCTCGCCGACCTCGCGTATTTCTGCATGTGCCTGCGGCTTCCGCCCAAAGGCCATATCGGCGGTCTGGCGGGGCTGGACAGGGCCGCGCTCGGCGTGCCGGACGAGGCCGCGATCGTCGAGCGGTATTGCAGCTTGCGGGACATTGCGTCGATCGAGCACTGGAATTTTTACCTCGCGTTCAGCTTCTTCCGGCTCGCTGCCATCGCACAGGGCGTGAAAAAGCGTGCGCTGGGTGGCAACGCATCGAACGAGAAGGCGCGCCAGGTCGGCGAAATGGCGGGTGCGCTAGCGAAAATGGGCGTCGACGTCATCTGACGGCTGGCGTTTAACGCGGACACGCGGAGATATTGAGGAGACAGTTGTGACTACTAATTTGTTCGATCTGGATGGCAAGATTGCCTTGGTCACCGGCGCGAGCCGTGGCATTGGTGAGGAAATCGCGAAGCTGCTAGCGGAGCAGGGCGCCCACGTGATCGTTTCGAGCCGCAAGCTCGATGACTGCGAGAGTGTGGCGCGCGGCATCAGGGAGGCGGGCGGCAGCGCCGAGGCGTATCCGTGCCACGTAGGGCGTCTCGACGACATTCAAGGCGTGTTCCAGCACATCCGCTCGAAGCACGGCAAGCTGGACATCCTCGTGAACAACGCGGCGGCGAATCCGTATTTCGGCCACATTCTCGACACCGATCTTTCGTCCTTCGAAAAGACGGTGGAGGTCAACTTGCGTGGCTACTTCTTCATGTCGGTCGAGGCGGGCAAGCTGATGCGCGAGCACGGCGGCGGCGCGATCGTCAACACGGCTTCCGTCAATGCGCTGCAACCCGGCGACAAGCAGGGCATTTATTCGATCACGAAGGCCGCCGTGGTCAACATGACGCGCGCGTTCGCCAAGGAATGCGGGCCGCTCGGCATCCGCGTGAACGCCTTGCTGCCGGGCCTCACGAAGACCAGATTCGCCGGCGCCCTGTTCGCAGACCAGGCCATGTACGAAAGCTGGATGACGAAGATTCCGCTGCGCCGCCATGCGGAGCCTCGCGAGATGGCCGGTACCGTGCTGTATCTCGTCTCCGATGCATCGAGCTACACCAACGGCGAGTGCATCGTCGTGGACGGCGGGCAAACGATCTAACCATGGGAGCGGCGCGCTATTGACGCTTGCGCCGCACGACATTCACCACGATTGAAGGAAGAGCAAAATGGACTTTGCCTATAGCTCAAAAGTCGAAGCGCTGCGCACGCAGGTGCGCGCGTTCATGGACACGCATATCGTGCCGCGCATTCACCAATGGCACGAAGAAGTGAGCGCGGGACAGTATCCCGTCTCCTTCATGGAAGACCTGAAGGAAAAGGCGCGCGCGGAAGGCCTCTGGAACCTGTTTCTGCCGCATCTGCGCGACGACGAGCCGGGCACGCGGCTGACCAATCTCGAGTACGCGCCGCTTGCCGAGATCATGGGGCGCGTTTCCTGGGCCTCCGAAGTATTCAACTGCAACGCGCCGGACACGGGCAACATGGAGCTG
Organism: Paraburkholderia sp. JHI869; assembly: GCF_038900775.1. Lineage (NCBI taxonomy): Bacteria > Pseudomonadati > Pseudomonadota > Betaproteobacteria > Burkholderiales > Burkholderiaceae > Paraburkholderia > Paraburkholderia sp. JHI869. The sequence goes on along the minus strand of NZ_JAYMSC010000025.1, from coordinate 76,402 downwards.
CTCCACATGTTCGCTACGCCCGCGCAGCGCAAGAAGTGGCTCGAGCCGCTGCTCGACGGCAAGATCCGCTCGGCGTTTGCCATGACGGAACCCGCGGTGGCCTCGTCGGACGCAACCAACATCACCACGTCCATTCGCCTCGAAGGCGACGACTATGTGATCGATGGACGCAAGTGGTTCATCACGAACGCCGCGCATCCGAATTGCCAGCTGTTCATCGTTATGGGCAAAACGGACCCGGACGCACCCGCGCACCAGCAGCAAAGCATGATTCTCGTGCCGCGCGACACGCCGGGCGTGAAGATCGTCCGCAATATCACGGTGGTCAATCACACGGCGCCTGAAGGCCACTGCGAAATCGAATTCAAGGGCGTGCGTGTGCCGCGCTCCAATCTGCTCGGCGAAGAAGGCAGCGGCTTTGCGCTCGCCCAGGCGCGTCTTGGACCGGGACGCATTCACCACTGCATGCGCTCGATCGGCGCGGCCGAACTGGCGCTCGAACTGATGATCGAACGCGCGCAGGCGCGCACGGCGTTCGGCAAGAAGCTCTATGAGCACGGCTCGGTTGGGGAGTGGATCGCGAAGTCGCGGATCGAAATCGATCAGGCCAGGCTCTTCGTGCTGAAGGCCGCCTGGATGATCGACAACGTGGGCGCGAAGGAAGCGCGCAAGGAAATCGCGATGATCAAGGCGCTCGTGCCGAACGTGCACACCGCCGTCTGCGAGCGGGCGATCCAGACTTTCGGCGCGATGGGCCTGAGCCCCGACACGCCGCTCGCGGACAGCTGGACGTGGGGGCGCGCACTGAAGTTCGCCGATGGCCCGGACGAGGTGCATCTCCAGAGCATTGCGCGCATGGAGATCAAGGCGCGGCCCTATGAGCCGGGCGTTGAGAATGCCTACCTGACGCGCTAGCGAGACGTCTCGCGGTTGCTTTTGGACTCGCCCAGCAGCGATCGCGTTTCTTCCGAAGGTTGTGCAGCGAGCATGCCTTCGAAGGTGTCCATCAAGTTCGACACGGCGTAGCCGGGGGCCCAGAGCCGCCCCGGCTCGCCGCTGTCCCGGCTTGCCTCCCACGCGGCCAGCGCGGCATTGCCATAGATGCCGACGAGCGAAAGCCGGTGATCGACGATCTCCGCGTCGATGTCCGGCAGCAGGTCCCGCAGCAGCGCATTGCAGCGCTGATAGCCCGCATTCCACTTGTTTTCCAGCGCCTCGCGCAGGAACGCGCGATCGTTCAACTGCAGGTTGGCGATCATGCGGATATAGGTCGGCTGGCCTGTTCGATCGGCCAGTTCGAGCATCGGAAAGAGCAACGCCCCCAGTACCGCGCGCACGCTCAGCGCGCCTTCCGCCTCCAACTTGTCCAGGCGCGCCTGACGGTCCTCGTCGATCAAGCGCGCGCCATCCACGACCAGTTCACGCGCCAGTTCGAGCTTGTTGCCGAAGTAGTAGCGCAGCGACGCGCTATTGCGCTGACCCGCCGCCGAAATGATGTCCTGCACGGACACCCCCTCCAGCCCGCGTAGCGCGAAGAGGCGCTGCGCTTCCTCTTTCAGACGCGTTCGGGTCTCGGCGCCGTCCGATCTAAGGGGTTTTCCTGGTGTCGTCATTACTTTACCGTATCGAGATAACTAACTACACTGGGTTAACTAACCCGGTAGGAGAAACTTAGCATGAAAATCGTAATTGCAGGGGGCGGCATCGGCGGCCTCACCACGGCGCTGGCCTTGTTGCATCACGGGATCGAGCCGATTGTACTGGAGCGTGCACCGCAGTTGACCGAGGTCGGGGCGGGCGTGCAGATCGCCGCCAACGGCACGATCGTGCTGCGCGAACTGGGGCTCGAACAGGCGGTGGCGAGCGTTGCCACGGTGCCGGCCGGCTTCGATTACCTCGAACTGTCGACGGGGCGGCGCCTTTACTACGCACCGCTCGGCAAGGAGGCCGAGGCGCGCTATGGCGCGCTGCTCTACAACATTCACCGCGCCGATCTGATCGACCTGCTCGCGAAGGCGTTGCCGCCTGGCGTAGTGCGGCTTGGCGCGGAGTGCGAGTCGGTCTCGCAGGACGACGAGAGCGCCTGGGTCACGCTGAAGAGCGGCGAAGTGATTCGCGGTGACGTGGTGATCGGCGCGGACGGCATTCATTCCGCCGTGCGCACGGCCTTGCGCGGGCCGGAGGAGAAGCAGTTCGCGAATATCCTCATGTGGCGCTCACTGATCCCGGCTGACCGGCTCGAAGGGCTGAACCTGCCGGTGGCGGGCAACAACTGGTTCGGCATTGGCCGCAATATCGTGTCCTACTGGGTTCGCAAGGACCTCTACAGCATTCTCGCGTCGGTGCCGGCTACCGAGGTGAGCCGCGAGTCGTGGACGCAGTCGGGCGATGTCGAGCAACTGCGGCGCTCGTTCGAGGACTGCGAGCCGACGGTGCAAAAGATGCTGGCGCAGGTGGACGACGCGTTCATCACGGGCATGTACCACCGCGATCCGATCGAAAGCTGGACCACCGGCCGCATCGCGCTGCTCGGCGACGCCGCGCACGCGATGGTGCCGTATCTCGCGCAAGGCGCCTGCCAGTCGATCGAGGACGCCTGGGTGCTCGCCACCTGCCTCAAGCGCCACGGCCGGGCCGGCGTGCAGGACGCGCTGCTCGAATACGAGCGCCGTCGCCAGCCGCGCACGAAGCGCATCCAGGCGGGGGCGCGCTACGTGGTGGACTGGGCGCACGAGCCCGACGCGGCGCGCGTGCGCCAGCGCAACGGGCGGCTCAAGGGGCTGTCGCGCATCGATCCGCTGGGCGAGATTTCGTGGTCGTTCGCCTGGGGGCACGACATCATCGCGGCGGCGAAATTGCCGCCGGGCGAAGTGGTGGGCCTGAGCGCGGCGCGTGAAGGCAAGCGCATGAAGCGCGCCGAGAGCCAGCGTGCGTTCGATCTGTGGAAGGGCGTCTTTACGCCCGACGATGTGGCGCGTGGCGATCGCGGTCAGCACGCCGCTTACGAGCGGTTCCTGCTGGGGCAATTCCCCGCACCGGCGAGCACCCAGGTGAAGGAAGTCGATCTCGACGGCGTGCGCTCGCTGCGGGTGACGTCCGAGGGCGCGGGGCATAAAGCGAAGGTGCTGCATTTTCATGGCGGCGGCTATGTACTTGGTTCTGCTAAAAGTTCAGTCGAATATGCAAGCCGTCTTTCGCATGCGCTGAACGGCCCGTGCTACACGGTCGACTATCGCCTCGCGCCCGAGCATCCGTATCCGGCGGCCATCGACGATGCGTTCAGCGCGTATCGCGGCCTGCTCGCCGCGGGCGTCGATCCCGCCACGCTCTTCCTGAGCGGCGAGTCGTCCGGCGGCGGCCTCGTGCTGGCGCTGGCGGCCGCGCTGCGCCGCGCGGGGCTGCCGCTGCCGGCCGGTGTGATCGCCATCTGCCCAATGACCGACCTCACGCTGAGCGGCCCCTCCGTGAAAGCGAACTCGGGCGACGACCCGGCCGCCAATCGCGAGACGCTGACCAACCTTGTCGCGGGCTACTTCCAGGGCCACGAGCCGACTGACCCGATGGTGTCGCCGCTATTCGCCGATCTCACGGATCTTCCACCGGTCTATCTTGCGGCCGTGCATGGCGAAGTGCTCGAAAGCGATACGACGCGCTTTGCCGAGCGCGCGAAGGCCGCCGGCGCGAACGTGACGCTGAAGATGGTGGATGACTCCGTTCATGTCTTCACGCTGTTTCCGTTCCTGCCCGAAGCGGCCGAGACGCTCGAAGCGATCGGTCAGTGGAGCCGAAAGCGGGTGTCGTGAATGACGCAGTGAAGAAGAACCTCCGCGCCGGGCTGAGCGCCTCGCGCGGAGGCGTCCCGTTTCAAGGCGCAGCGCCTAAAGCCTGGGCGTTGCGTTTCATGTCTGGAGTTTTCATGAAGGCAACATCATTGCGTGCGCTCGCCATACCGCAGACCTCGCTTTTTGCAAATCTCGAAGTCTGTGCGAATCGTCATCCTGAGAAGGACGCCATCCTCTACTACGGCAATTCAATAAGCTACGGGCAATTGCGCGACGAAGTAGAGGCGATGGCCGGATTCCTGCAGCAACATTGCGGTATCGGCAAGGGCGAGCGCGTCGTACTCTTCATGCAGAACAGTCCACAGTTCGTCATTGCGTTCTATGCGGTGCTGCGCGCGGATGCGGTCGTCGTGCCCATCAATCCGATGAACCGGACGGCCGAACTGCAGCATATCTTCGAAGACAGCGGCGCGCGAGTGGCATTGGTTGGCGACGAACTCATGGAGCATGTGCGGCCGCTCCTGGGACGCGCTGTGGACCATATCGTTACGGCGCGCTATGCCGACTATTTAGACATGCAGACGGATCTGCCTCTGCCCGACGTCCTGACTGCTTCCCAGCGACAGTACGATACGCAATCGCCGGAAAACGATGCCAGCGTCACCCGCTGGTACGACGCGCTTCTGCATGCGTACGTTGCGCGCCCCCACGAAGCGGGTCCCGCCGACCTTGCGGTGATTCCGTATACGTCCGGCACCACCGGGCACCCGAAGGGTTGCATTCATACGCACCGCAGCGTGATGCATTCGACAGTCTCTTGCGGCGCCTGGCCCGATCTCCCTGCCGGGAGCGTGATGTTGTGTTCCGTGCCGCTATTTCACGTCACCGGCATGCAGAACTGCATGAACATGCCGGTCTTCCTCGGCGCGACGATGGTGATCATGACCCGCTGGGACGCGAGATGCGCAGCCCATCTGATCGAGCGTCATAGCGTAAGCACATGGGTCACGGTGCCGACGATGGTGATCGACCTGCTGAATCTCGCGGACATCGCGAGCTTCGACCTCGGCTCGATCAGCTACCTGAGCGGAGGCGGAGCCGCGATGCCACAGGCCGTGGCGCAGGAGATCGAGAAGCGCTGGGGCATTACCTACGTGGAAGGCTACGGGCTCACCGAAACGATGGCGGCAACGCACATCAACCCGCGCACGCGGAGCAAGCCGCAATGCATGGGCGTGCCAGTTTTCAACACCTATGCGCTGGTTGTCGATCCCGATTCGCTGCTGCCGCTTGGGCAAGGGGAGACAGGCGAAATTCTCGTGAGCGGGCCGCAGGTGTTCGACGGCTACTGGAACGCGCCGCAAGCGTCACACGACGCGTTCGCCTCGATCGACGGGCGGCGCTATCTGCGCACGGGCGATCTTGGCTATATCGACCACGAGGGCTACTTCTTCGTGGTTGACCGGCGCAAGCGCATGATCAACGCGTCTGGCTACAAGGTGTGGCCCGCCGAGGTCGAGGCCATGCTGTTCGAACATCCGGCCGTGCAGGAGGCCTGCGTGATTGCGACTCACGATGCACGCCGGGGCGAATCCGTGAAGGCCGTCATCGTTCTGCGCAGCGGCGCATTCGCGACGCAAGACGACATTGTCGCGTGGGCTCGCGAGCGCATGGCGGCCTACAAGGTTCCGCGCGTGATTGCGTTTGCCGACAGCTTGCCGCGCAGCGCGAGCGGCAAGGTTCAGTGGCGCGTATTGCAGGAAGTGGAAAACCGGCGCGAAGGGCTACCAGAATCGTCGTGATTCAACTGCAAGATTTCTTGCATTTGAAGCGCGCCGGGAAATGTAAAGTTTCTGACGGTTTAGCGAAGCCTTCTCGGGCACCTTATGGTCTTGGGCGCGATGCCTCGACTGGGCGATTGAACACGCCCCTCGACAGAACAGAATTTGAGCGGAGGAGACCATCCGTATCGGCGCGAATCTAAGCGTGCCGATCTGATCCGATTAATTCGTAGTGCAACATAAACATAAGATTGGAGTCGTGGAATGAGGAAGGTAAGGAGATTGCCCGGCAATGCCGTTTCGGAAAGCAGCAAACGGGCTGGAAGGAGAACGCGTGGCCGCACGGCAGGCGTGCTGGTGGGCGCCATTTCCGCGGCTACGCTGTATTCGGCGCCTGCGGCCGCGCAGTCGTCGGTGACGCTCTACGGTCTGGTCGATGTCGGCCTTCGCTATACGACGCACGCGAACCCGGCAGGCGATTCGCAGTATCAGATGTTGAGCGGCGCGAGCGAGAGCCACTTCGGCATCAAGGGCGCGGAAGACATTGGCGGTGGAACGAAAGTCATCTTCACTATCGAAAATCGCTTTTTTCCGAACTCGGGGCAACTGGACCCGGCCTATCCGTTCTTCAACACGGCTTTTGTCGGCCTGCAATCGAGCACGTACGGCAAGCTGACGATGGGTCGCCAGATCAATCCGTTCGCTGATGCGGTGCTGGGTTCCTTCATTTCGAACCGCTGGCTGCCGTCGTTCTACCAGTTCCGGCCTGAAGTCATGATGGCCCAGGGCGTATGGACGAGCAACATGGTCAAGTACGCGGTGCGGTATCAATACATCACCGCCGAGGTCTCGTATGCGTTTGGCGGCCAGGCGGGCCAGTTCGGCGCCGGCAGCCAGATTGGCGCGTCCATTCTGTATCTGCCTGCTGCGCCGCTGACCTTTTCTGCCGCGTATCTCGACTCGCGCGACGCCGTGAATGCCTCCCAGCACCTCAAGTCATGGACAGTGGGCGGCTCGTACACGTTCGCTTCGACCACCGTGAATGCCGGCTGGGTCGTGAACCGGCAAGACTCCGGCTTTGTCGGCAATTTCCCTAACGGCCCGTTCTCCCAGCCCGCATTGACCGCGCTGAAATTCAATACGTTCAGCGCGCGAGAGATGTTCTTTGGCGGCGTGACGCAGCAAATCGGCTTCGCCACGCATCTCTCCGCCAACGTGTGGCGCACGATCCAGACCGGCAAGGCCGCGTCCGGTGACGGCAACGCCACGCAGTTCCAGTTGCTTGCGGACTACAACTGGTCAAAGCGCACGGACACTTATGTCGAAGTGGATTACTCGCTGTACCGCGGCGGCATGATCGGCGCGCAGTTCCAGGGCATCAACGCAGTGAGTTCGGCGTTCGGCAGCACCCAGCTTGGTGTGACGGCGGGCTTGCGGCACTTGTTCTAAACGGACCGTATGGGCGCGATCATGGGTAATCCTGAAAGGACGAGAGCATGTCTTTCGACAAGATCTCGATTCGGCCATACCGGAGCGTGATCGCGCCTTTTTCCGCCATCGCCTTGAGTTCAAGAGACAGCGTTTGGCGCGTGATGCCCAGCATCATGGCAAGCGTGTCCTGAGAGAGGCTCACGTTCTGGCGGCACTGCGGTGCCAGCGTCACGTCGCCGGAAGCAAGTGAGAGCAGGCGGCGCGCAATGCGCGCACGCGTGGAATGAAGCGTGGCGTCTTCGACCATTCGATAAAGCCAGTTCATATGGAGCGACTGCAACTCCGCAATCGCGCGCACGAACGGGTGGCTGCGCTGCATCAGTGCTTCGAAGGCAGCGGCTCTCACCACGAAGAGGATCGAGCGATCGAGTGCAATGACGTCACGCGGGCGCGGTTGTCTGCTCGTGAGGGAAGTTTGCCCGAACCAGTTGCCCGCTTCGACCACGGCAAGGATGGCTTCCTTGCCGTCTTCGCGAACGGTGGAGGCTTTGAGGCGGCCGCTCTTGATGCCGTAAAAGGCACTCGGCGCATCACCGCGATGGAAAAGATATTCTCCCGCGCCCAGCGTCATGAGTTCGCTGCTGCGGATCAGCGCTTCTTGTTCTTCGGCAGGTAACGCACTGAACCACTGGTTTGTCCGCATTTCGTCGGACGTGTCGGTCATGAGGGCCATGTGAAGCAGTCAATATGCAGATCAATGTTCAAGCGCGGCGCTGGCCGCATACATTCAACGCATATTATCCGTCGAAAAAGCGGCGTGCCCTCCCGCAAATGGGGGAGGCACGCCGCGGCCCTCATTTATCTGATGCGATTACTTCGTGTCGTCGCTCAGCGTTTTCAGATCCGTCACGCTATAAGCCATCGAACCGCGGAAGCCGGCGCCTACGCGCACGGGCTGGAGATCCGCAATCTCTTCGCCTTCTGCAATGGGGAACGAGAGCTTGCCTTCGCCAGTCCACACGCCCGCGATCTGCGCGTTGTCCATGACGGAGAGCACGAGTTCGTTCACAGCCGGCGTTTCATGCTGGCCCGCGGCGAGACGCGGGAAATAGCGCAGATTCACGACCGGGCGGCCGGCAATGCTGAGTTTGGAAACGTCTTCAACAGCCTTCTCCAGCTTGACCTCGGCGCGCGCCAGTCGCTGACCGGCGGCGGATGCCGTGGCGGCAAAGCGCGTGCCGGCCGCAATGGGCGCGGCGGCGGGACTCAGCGCCGCAAACGAACGCGTTTGATGCACCTGGCCATAGCGCTTCGGGAAGCCCTGAATCAGGCCGCGCATCATCGCGGAATCGTTGTCGACGAAGATGTACGGGCAGTACGAAACGGGCTTGCCGTCGTGCAGGGCGTCCACGAGGATGAAGAATTCGCGGTACTGATAGCGCGCCGGGTCGAGCATCTCGTCGTTGCTGCCGGTGAATTGCCAGTCGATGAAGAGGGCGGTTGCATGCCCCGGCGATGCCGGATCGGCAGTCAGACCCTTGGGGAGCACGGCGGCCACCGCGGCGGGATCGGCCCAGAATTCGACGAGGAGGAAATCGCCCGAATAGTGCCACGGCGGCGGGGGCGCAATGCTCGATTGTCCACGGGGCGAAAGGGGAACAGCGTACGGCTTGGTCATGACGACTCCAGAATGAATGGGTTAATGGCTAAATCAAGTTGCCTCACGCCGCCATTAGCGGGCGGCGCGAGCCACAGGCGAATCAGCGGCGGGAATGACCGCGTTGCGGCCGGCAAGCCCGTTACCGGGCGACCAGTTCTCGCTAGCCACTTCGATGATGTTGATGAAGACGTCGGCGGGATCGACGCCGAGCGTGGCTTGCAGTTTGCTGACGAGGTGCTCGTAGAAACGTTTCTTGTCGTCGGCGCTGCGGCCTGCGGTCAGCGTGATCTGAACCAGCAGCAAGTCCGCGCTGCGCTCGAACGGGAACGTCGTGTTCGCGAGAAAGTTGGCGTCTTCGTGCTCGGTGATCGTCATGAAGAAGGCTTCCGGGTGAACGCCGAGCGCCTCGTGCAGGGACTCGTGAATGCCCTTCAGGACTGCGGTGCGAAATGGCGCGGGCCGGCCGGCGCGCATCGAAACATGTGTCATTGGCATGGAAAGCTCCGTTTGGCTAGTGCTGCGCCAAATCTTAGGCGTGCGTTCGATCACATCCAACAATCACAGCGAATTGCTGTGATGAGATTTTCAAATCATCGAATCGCCCCGGAATCCCTCTCGATCGGGGTTTTCGCTGCGCTCCCCCATCCGGGGGATATTGCAGGAGTGCCGATGCCGGGATCATTGCTTCAACGGAACGCCGCTCCGATCAGAACGAAAAACCAAGCACCGGCGTTCATGCGATCCATGTTCAGGAACCCAGGAGATATCGATGTCGGACGACGTGAAGACGGCTAACGCCAGCAATGCCTACGCTTATCCGTTGCTGATCAAGCAATTGCTGCATACGCCCTTCGCTCAGGCACAGGAGCAGGAGATCGTCTATCGCGGTCAACTGCGCATGAGCTACGCAACCCTGCGTGAGCGCATTGCGCGCCTTGCCAACGGTCTCGCCCAGTTCGGCGTGGAATACGGCAGCACCGTCGCGGTGATGGATTGGGACAGCCACCGTTACCTCGAAAGTTATTTCGCAATCCCGATGATGGGCGCGGTTCTGCAAACCGTGAACGTGCGTCTGTCTCCCGCGGAGATCGCTTATACGATCAATCACGCTGGCGCCGAAGTCCTGTTCGTTCACACCGATTTCATTCCAGTAGTCGAGTCGATCAAGGATCAGCTCGAAACGGTCCGTACGTTTGTGTGGATCGACGAGCCGGGCAGCGAAGCGCCCGCACACGCCATTGCGTTCTCGACCGAGTACGAGGCGATGCTCGCGGCGAACAGCACGAGCTACGACTTCCCGGAGTTCGACGAGAACACGCGTGCAACGACGTTCTATACGACCGGCACGACCGGTTTGCCGAAGGGCGTCTACTTCACGCATCGGCAACTGGTGTTGCACACCGTCTCGCTCATGGCCGCGCTTGCAGCGCCGATCTCCGGGCAACGCTTTCACCGCGGCGACGTGTACATGCCGCTGACTCCGATGTTCCATGTCCACGCCTGGGGCATGCCCTATATCGCCACGGTGCTCGGCGTGAAACAGGTCTATCCGGGCCGCTACGTGCCGGAGCGCCTCGCGAGACTCATCGAGGACGAGGGCGTGACCTTCTCGCATTGCGTGGGCACGATCCTGCACATGCTGCTCACGTGCTCCGAGGCGAAGGCGACGGACTTCAGCAAGTGGAAAGTGATCATTGGCGGCAGCGCGCTGCCGCAGGGCCTGGCGGCCTCGGCAGTGGCGCGCGGCATCGATGTGTTCGCGGGTTACGGCATGTCCGAGACTTGTCCGGTGCTCAGCCTTGCGCAGCTTCCGCCTGGCGCGGAGAAGCTGGATGCCGACGAGCAGATTCGCCTGCGGTGCAAGACCGGCTTGCCGGTTCCGCTCGTCGATCTACGCGTGGTGGACGACGAAATGACCGACCTTGCGCACGACGGTAGATCGACGGGCGAGATCGTCGCGCGTGCGCCGTGGCTCACGCAAGGCTATCTGAAGAACCCTGAGGCCAGCGAGCAACTCTGGGCGGGCGGCTATCTGCATACGCAGGACATCGCCAATATCGACCCGACCGGCAACGTGCAGATTACCGATCGCCTCAAGGACGTCATCAAGTCCGGTGGCGAGTGGGTATCGTCGCTCGAAATCGAAAACCTGATTTCGCAGTACGAGGGCGTTTCCGAAGTCGCTGTTATCGGCGTCAAGGATGAGAAGTGGGGAGAACGGCCAGTCGCGCTAGTGGTGCTCAAGGAGGGCGCGGCGGTCACGGAGGAAGACATCAAGCAACACGTGCTGTCGTTTAGTACAACAGGAAGGATCTCGAAGTACGCGGTGCCGCAGATCGTGAAGTTCGTGGAAGCGCTGGCGCGAACGAGCGTCGGCAAGGTCAACAAGAAAGCGCTGCGCGAGCAGATCGCCTGAGTGGTCGGGTAAATGTCAGGAGTGGAAGCGATGAGTCTGGAAAATTACCGCGTCGAGACGCTCGGCGATTTTGTGGGCCGCGAACTGGGCGTGTCGGATTGGGTCGTTGTCGATCAGGATCGTATCGACGCGTTTGCAGCGTGCACCGGCGACAAACAGTGGATACATGTGGATGTGGAGCGCGCGAAGCGCGAGAGCCCGTTCGGCGGAACCATCGCTCACGGCTACCTGACGTTGTCGCTGCTGGCGAGTCTGGCGATGGAAATCGGCATTGTCCCCAAGGATGCAAAAGCCGGATTGAACTACGGGCTCGACAAGGTGCGCTTCATGACACCCGTTAAGGCTGGAGCGCGCGTGCGCAATCGCGTCACGCTCGAGTCCGCGGAGAACAAGGGAGGAGGCCGCGTGCTCGTCAAGACGATGAACACGCTGGAGATCGAGGGCGAAGACAAGCCCGCACTGGTCGCACAAACACTTGCGATGCTGATTGCGTGATACGAGACGGAAGAGACAATTGAGGAGTCGGAAAATGGCAGTAACGAGTGAAATGCCCCAGCAAAGCGAGAACGCGAAGGCGTTGGCCGCTTCGGTCGAGCAAGCCCTGCCGGGCCCCAATCCGTTCGTCGGGCTGCGTCCCTGCGATATCTTCGCGGCTGTGCAACAGATCGGCGCCCAGGCCATGCGGCAGCCCGCGCTGGTCATGGAGCAGGAAATGGCGCTGGCGCGTGAGATGTTCAGCATCGTCTCGGGCAGCGCAAAGACCGCGTCGCCGCCAGGTGACAAACGCTTTACGGACACGGCGTGGCAGGACAACCCGATGTATCGCATGACGCTGCAAGGCTATCTCGCATGGCGCGACTCGCTTGCCGGCTTCGTGGAGCGTTCGGGCCTCGACGCGAACAGCCGGGAGCGTGCGAAGTTCGTGGTCTCGCTCATCACCGATGCGGCCTCGCCGACCAACACGCTGCTGGGCAACCCGGCCGCGCTGAAAAAGGTGGTCGATTCGGGCGGCATCAGCTTGCTGGACGGCTTCAACAATGCCGTGACGGACATGCTCAAGAATCAGGGTATGCCGGCGCAGGTCAACAAGACGGCATTTGAAGTGGGCGAGAACCTCGGTACGTCCAACGGCTCGGTGGTGTTTCGCAACGAGTTGCTGGAACTGATTCAGTACTCGCCCAAGACGGAACAGGTTTACAGCCGGCCGCAGCTCATCGTGCCTCCGCAGATCAACAAGTTCTATATTTTCGATCTGTCCGAAGGCAAGAGCATCGTCAACTATCTGCTCGAAAACGAACTGCAGGTTTTCGTGGTCAGCTGGCGCAATCCGACTGCGGCGCAAAGCCATTGGGATCTCGACACGTACGTGACGGCGCTAATCGAGGCCATTACCGCCGTGCGCGAAATCACCGGTAGCGACGATATCAACCTGCACGGCGCGTGCTCCGGGGCCATGACGATTTCGGCGTTGCTCGGCCACCTCGCGAGCCGTGGCGAAAAGACGGTCAATGCGACCACGCTGATGGTTGCCGTGCTCGACAATACGGCCGATTCCCAACTGGGCCTCTTTGCGACGCCTGAGGCCGTTGCGGCCGCCAAGCAGCACAGCATTTCGCGCGGCGTGCTGGCCGGCGAGGAAATGGGCCGGGTGTTCGCGTGGATGAGACCCAACGATCTGGTCTGGAATTACTGGGTCAACAACTATCTGTTGGGCAATGCGCCGCCGGCGTTCGACATCCTATACTGGAACAACGATACGACCCGATTGCCGGCGAAATTTCATGGGGAACTGCTCGACATTTTCACCGGGAATCTTTTCAGCAAGCCTGGCGCATTGACGGTGTTGGGCACGCCCATCGACTTGTCCCAGGTGACTTGCGACAAGTACGTGGTGGCGGGCATGACCGACCATATCACGCCGTGGAAGGGCGTTTATAACACCGCACGGCGCTTTGGCGGCGAGACCCGTTTCGTGCTGAGTTCGAGCGGTCATATCCAGAGCCTGATCAACCCGCCCGGCAATCCGAAGGCCAAATATTTCCTCAATCCTTCGTTGCCCGCCAGTTCCGATGCATGGCTGGACAACGCACAGGCCGAGAAGGATACGTGGTGGAATAACTGGCGCGACTGGCTCGTGGCCCGCTCCGGCGAAAAGCGCGCCGCGCCGGCAGCGAACGGCAGCAAGAAGCACCCAGCCAAGGCAAGCGCCCCCGGCGCATATGTTCTGCAAGACTAACGGTTTTCAACCCGCTAATTAAGCGTTTTATTCGATTCAATCAGGAGATTCAAACATGGCTACGACCAACCCCAGCGAAATTTTTGCCGAATATACGAAACTCATCTCGCAGTTCAAGCTGCCGGGCGTAGATGTGAGCGCGTTCCTCGAATCGCGTCGCAAGGACGTCGAGGCGCTCACCGAGGCCAACATGACCGCGCTTGCCGGCATGCAACAGGTCGGTCAAAAGCAGGTGGACATCCTGCGCTCGAAGATGACCGAACTGCAATCGCTGATGACGCGTCTCTCGACGCCAGGCAGCGAAGGCGTCGCGAATGCGGGCGAGGGCGTGAAGGACGCGCTCCAGAAGGCCTTCATCGACATGCAGGAACTCGCGGACGCGGCGTATCGCGCCCAGACCGACAGCATCGCGGTCGTCACGAAGCGCTTTGCGGAGCACGTGGAGGAGATCAAGGCGCTGATGCAGCCGAAGAAGTGATGTAGCGAGCTGCCACGTTCCACAACGATAACGAATTGCCGAGCCAGGGGAAAAACCGGATGACCGATATACAAACGAGCCCAGAGGTTGTCGATGCCATGCAAATTCAGATGATCGATCTGGATGGTCAGTGGTTGCGTGTGGGTGTGCGTCGCGGTCGCGACGCTTGCCCGCCGCTGCTGTTGTTCAATGGCATCGGTGCGAATCTCGAACTGGTTGAACCTTTCGTCGCAGCGCTCGAAGACATCACCGTGATCGTATTCGACGTCCCCGGCGTTGGCGGCTCGCCCGCTCCATTGATCCCGTACCGGTTCTCGACGCTCGCCGTTTTGTCCGACAAGCTGCTCACGCGGTTGGGCTACGCGGGTCCTGTCGATGTACTGGGCGTATCGTGGGGTGGGGCGCTCGCGCAGCAGTTTGCGCATCTTTACCCAAGGCGGTGCCGCCGGCTGATACTTGCGGCGACGTCGCCGGGGGTGATCATGGTGCCCGCGCGGCTTTCGGTGCTTTCGAAGCTCGTTGGGCCGCGGCGTTATACCGACCCTGAGTATTTGAAGCAAGTCGGCGCCGAGATTTACGGCGGCGCCTACCGGCGCGATGCGTCGCTGCTCGAAGAGCACAGCCGTCATATCCAGGCGCCGCGCGGCCGCGGATATCTCTATCAGTTGCTGGCTGCATCAGGGTGGACAAGCTTGCCGTGGCTCGGCGCGCTGCGCCAAAAAACCCTCGTGATGCACGGCAACGACGACCCGATCGTGCCGCTCACCAATGCAAAGATTCTCGCCGCGCGTATTCGCGACGCCACGCTTCACGTGATCGACGACGGTCACCTGTTTCTGATTACGCGCGCAAAGGAAATCGCTCCGCTCGTCAAGGCGTTTCTCGAGCAGGAGGCGAGTTGAGTTCGGTGACCGACGATGACGAGCGCATCCAGGGTGTGAAGGCGCGTTCAGCCGTCGACGTCAAAGTGGCTCGGCTCAAGCGCATGCGCGCAACGGCCACCTGTCTACTCGCGGCGATGGTCGCCTTGCTCGTCGCAAGCGTGGCTTTGCAGGCGAGCTATCCGTGGCTTGCGTGGGTGCGCGCGATTGCCGAAGCGGGTACCGTGGGCGCGGTCGCAGACTGGTACGCGGTGGTCGCGTTGTTCCGGCATCCGCTCGGCATCGCTATGCCGCATACGGCGATCATTCCCCGAAACCAGGCGCGCATTGCGGAAAGCCTGGGAAGCTTTGTCGAACAGAATTTCCTGACCGCAGAACTCGTGGTAGGCCGGTTGAGCGAATACAACGCGGCACGCGCGCTGGCCGTATGGCTTGCCGAAAAGGAGAACAGTGCGACGATCGCCGATGTCGTGGTCGAGTCGCTTCCTCGCTTGCTGGAACGCATTGACGAGTCCGATATCGAAGAACTGTTCGATCGCCTGTTAATGCCGCAGTTGCGCACACTCGACGTGTCGCGCATCGCAGGACAGATCCTGGCTGTCCTGACTGAAGGAAATCGTCATCAACCGCTGCTGGATCGCGGGCTGGTTACCGTCGAGGCCTGGCTGACGGCCAACGTCGGCCTGATCAAGGCGAAATTCAGTGAAGCGTCGCGGTTTACGCCGGCGCCGCTCGATACCTATATCGTCAACAAATTCGTCGAGGGCGTCGTCGCGCTGGTCCACGAAGTGGCCGCCAATCCCGCTCACGAACTCCGCCGTCAATTCGATTCTGCCGTGGCGGACTTGTCGCGTGATCTGCAAACGGCCGCTCAATACCGCAGGTTCGGCAGGCTCCTGCTGCGCGATTGCATCCGCCACTTCAATGCAGGCGATTATTATCGCCTCCTGCTTGATCGCGTTCGCGCGCGTGTCGCTGCCGATGCCGCGAGCGAGCAGTCGGTTGCGCGCGACATGATCGCCAGTGCGTTGACTTCATTTGGCAAGACCATGGTCAGCGCCAGCGCGATGCAGAACAAACTCAACACCTGGTGGCTGGAAATTGCGCGAATGCTGGTGTTGCGCTATCGGCATCAGCTCTCCAGCTTGATCACCGATGTCGTGAAGGGATGGGACGCGCAGGAGGTCAGCGGCAAGTTCGAAGCGGAAATCGGCCGTGACCTGCAGTTCATCCGGATCAACGGCACGTTCGTTGGCGGACTGGTGGGCGTGCTGATACACGCTTGCGTGTTCGTCGCGATGTGACGCAAAAGCGTCTAGCTATGCTTGACCAGCCCAAGCGCCTGCGCCCGCGAGACAGCTTGAGCCCGCTTGTCCACCGCGAGCTTCGCAAAGATATTCTTCAGGTGCGACTTGACCGTTTCGGGCGTAATGCCTAGCGTTCTGGCGATTTCCTTATTGGATTGCCCTTGCGCGATCAACTCGACGATATTGCGCTCCCGCGAGCTTAGCGGCTCCCGCTCGCCCTCGCGGCGAGGTTTGCTCTGCGGCTCATACATCGCGCGCCAACCATCGACTAGACGGTCGAGCCATACCGTCACCTCTGGAATACGCGCTGTGTGACGAATGCGTTCATGCGCCATGCGCAAAAGCGGCCCGACTGCGGCTCCTTGATCGAGAATGGATTGATAGATGCCAGCAGGCGCAGCAATATGCGCAATTTCGTGAAATGTTTCGAGCGCACGGTTCTGTTCGCCCGCACTCAGCCACGCGATGGCGAGCAGGGTTCGAAAGCGCAGCGCCAGATAATTGCCCTGCATGCGTTCACAGCGCGCGAGCCCCGTGCGCAGGGCTTCGACGGCTTCGGGTATCTGGAGGCGCTGCAGCGCCAGGCAGGCCACGCCCAGGTCGCGGTAATTTTCGATTTCAGGCGAGACCGGCGAAGCGGACGGCTCGTGCTCAGCGGCAAGTTCCCGAAGGTCCGCCACGCACGCAGCCGCCTCAGGAACGCGATTTTCCGCGAGATAGAGCCGCGCGCGCTCGACCAGCGCCGCCGCGAGCAGCCGGTTCCAACCGCGCGCCTGGCCGAGCATCTGCCCTTGATCCAGCAACACGTGCGCGCCCGCATAGTCCTCGCGCGCCACGGCAATGCGAACCAGAATCCGGTAGGCGATCAGCACGCTATCGAGAAAAACGGCACGGTCGATGACTGGCATGAGTTCGAGCAGCAGCGCTTCGGCTTCATCGAGGCGGCCTTGCTCATAGCGGATCTGCGCGATCATCGGCGCACACAACGCGGCCGATATGGAATGCGGCCCCGTGTGACGCTCGGCGAGTTGCATCGCTTCATTGAAGCGGCGCTCCGCAATCGAAATATGCAGCTGCTGCAATTCCACGTGACCGAGCAAACAAAGACGATAGACCGACGAAAAGACGCTGCGCTGGTCTTCCTCCAGCGAATCGGGAATCCATGGCGTGGCGTAAAGCGCGTCGAAATGGCCGGTCTTCCAATAGCCGAATCGCGCGACATTGGAAACCGCATTGGTAGTCCACGCATCGGTTGACGGACGGTTAAGGTATTGGCGCGCAAGCTCCAATGCGCGCTGCGGATCGTCCTGCAAGCCCGCGAGCGCCGAGCGAATGGCAAGACAGTCCCTTTGGACTGCGTCGGCCGATTCGGCCCGCGCATCGCGCTCAATCGAATCGAGCATCGCACCGACCTCGCCGAAGCGCATCGCGAGCGCCATGCCCCACGCCGTCGCAATGGTGACGGCGGTCTGCGCGCGCATGAGGTCGGCAGGAAACTGGCGTTGCCAGCCAACCAGCGTAAGCAGATCTCCGCCCTTTAAAAGCGCTTTCGCGCAGCGCTCCATCATGCCAATCGCTTCGTCGGTCGCGCCCGCGGCAATCGCGTGTTTTATCGCCTCGGTCCAGTGCTGCTGTGCCGCGTGCCAATGCCAGGCGCGGCGATGCAACTCGGTGACTTCGCCAGGGTGCCGCTCTTGCAGACTTCGCTGCAGATACTCGGCCATCAGCCGGTGGTAGCGAAACCAGCGCGCTTCGAGGTCCATCGGCTCCAGCAGCAATTGGCGCGCGACGATGTCGTCGAGCATGGCCTGGCTGGACTCGACGCCCGTCACCGCTTCGCACAAAGGCGCACTCAGCCGGTCGAGGATCGAGGTTCGCAACATGAACGCCTGCGTCGCGCCCGGCAGGTGCTGAAGCAGGTCTTCGAGGTAATCGGACACGGGCTTCGATGCGCCGCCCGGCACGCCGGGCTGCCAGCCGTGCGGCCGGTCTTGGCGCGCTAATGCCGATGCCGAAATGCGCAATGCGGCAGCCCATCCCTCGGTCGTGGCGTAGAGCGACTTCAGTTCGCCAAAGCCGAGCTTGCCGGGGCACTCGTGCTCGACGAAGCGGCGCGCTTCATCGAAATTGAATCGCAGGACCGATGCATCGATCTCGCAGAGGCTGTTGCCGGCGCGCAGCTTCGCGAGCGGCAGCGGCGGGTCGGTGCGGGTGCAGATCACCACGTGCACATTCGAGGGCACATTGGCGATGAAGAGCGACATCGCTTCGTGAATGGCCGGTGCGCTGATCAGGTGATAGTCGTCGATGAACACGTGCAACTCGTCGTCGACTTCGGCAAGCTCGTTGATGAGCGTCGCGACGAGTGAATTCGCCGGCACGAATGTCGACTCGGCGGTCAGGCCGATGGCCGATGCGCCCACCGTGCTGCACGCGCGCTGCAAGGCATGTGCAAGGTGATGAAAGTAACGGGCCGGCTCGTCGTCTTCCGCGTCGAGGGAGAGCCACGCCACCAGCGCGCCGTTCGCACGCAGCGCGTCGAGCCAGGTGAGCGCGAGAGACGTCTTGCCGAAGCCGGCAGGCGCCTTGATGACGGTGATGCGCCGTATCTCCACCTGTGTGCTCAACGCCTTGAGGCGTGGGCGATCGATCAGGCCCGTGGGCAAGCGGGGCGCTATGACCTTCGTGGTCAGCAGGAGAGGTGGCCTCGCCACGGTCGTCGCTTCTGTCACGGCTGAACGGCTCAGAGGGGGGCTCAGGAGCGATTGGCGTGTTGCCAACCGGCACGGTCAATCCATCATACGACAACTGCGGCGAGGGGGTATCGGGTTAATGCCGGGTCGATGCACGACGCGTTAGTGGTGCGACGCATCATGGCGATCGAATGACCGTTGAATGCGCGCTGGCCGCGTTTCGCACGCGGCCAGCCACTGCCGATGTATCAGGCGTCGATCATGCCGTTGACTGCGGTTTCCGTAGCCGCCAGATAGGGCGCACGCATCAGGAGATTCGACTCGCCGCCCGAGCTTTGAACGACAACGGGCTTCGCATGGCTGAACGTACGGTAGCCATACTCGCCGTGGTAATGGCCCATACCGGACGCCCCTACGCCCCCGAAAGGCAGCGAATCGAAGAACACGTGGGTCATCGCATCGTTGACGACGAGCGCCCCTGAAGTGGTGCGGCTCGCAACCTGGTGCTGCTCCAGGGCGTCATTGGCGAAATGGTAAAGCGCGAGCGGCCTCGGACGCGCGTTGATATACGCGAGCGCTTCATCGAGTGTCTCGTAGGTCACCACAGGCAGAACGGGCCCGAAGATTTCCTCCTGCATCACGCGCATCGTATCGTTTGCATTCCGAATGATCGTCGGCGCCATCTTGCGAACGGCGGGGTCGGCGAGATCTTCGCCAGCGGGGGCGAGACTCGCGACGTTGGCGCCTTTCTGGCGCGCATCCTCGACGAGCGCCAGTTGCCGTTCGAAACCGCGCACGTTGATCATCGCGGTGTAATCGGGGTTCTCGCGCATGGTCGGATACATCTGCGCAACCGCGGCTTCTGCGTGCTGAACGAAGGCATCGGCGCGCTCTGCCGGAATCAGCACATAGTCCGGCGAGAGGCAAATCTGGCCCGCGTTGAAGGTCTTCACCGTGAGAACGCGCTGCGCCGCAAGAGCGAGATCGGCGTCGCGACCCACGAGGACCGGTGACTTGCCGCCGAGCTCGAGCGTGACCGGAACCAGATTGTCCGATGCCGCTCGCATCACATGGTGCGCGACCTGCGTGCTGCCCGTGAACACGAGATGGTCGAAGGGCTGCGCGCTGAATGCCGCGCCCGTTTGTGCGCCGCCGAGCACGGTGGTGAGTTCGTCGCCGTCGAAATAGCGGGCAATCAGCTCGGCCAGCAATTCCGATGTTTGGGGTGTCAGCTCCGATGGCTTGAGGATGGCCCGGTTGCCCGCCGCAAACGCGCCGCCAAGCGGCCCGAACGCCAGCACGACAGGAAAATTCCACGGGCTGATGATCCCCACGACACCCAGCGGCTGATACTCGACGCGGGCCTTGACGCCCGGAAACGGCTCGGCCGTCGCCGGCTGCGCCATCCACGCTTCGAGATGCTCGCGATTGAAGCGCAGGCCTTCGATCGACGCGAGGATATCGGCGAGCAGCGTCTGCTGTTTGCCGCGGCAGCTATAGTCGGCGTTGATCGCTTCGACCAGTGCGTCCTTGTTCGAACGCAGCAGATCGATCGCGCGATCGACTCGATCGCGGCGAACGGCCAGCGAGGGCGGGCCGTCCTTGAGTTGCGCCTGCTTCATGGCGTCGAGTTGTGCGCGGATTTGCGCGGCTGTCGCTTCGACCGGCAGCCGGAATTGCTTTGACATGCTTGACCTCATCAGAGAATTGAATCGCTCGTTGAATGCGTTGAACGCATTCAGTCTGTTTAAATGACGGCCTCGATCAGCGTCGGGCCGCGGCGCTTCATCGCGCTCGCGAACGCGGCGTCGAAATCCGCCCGCGTTTCGGCACGCACGGCTTCCACGCCCATGCCTCGCGCGAGTGCAACCCAGTCGAGCGACGGGTCCTGCAGATCGAACATGGATGCGGCGTGCGCGCCGTCCGTGCGGGCGCCCACACGCTTGAGTTCGTTTGCGAGGATCTTGTAGCCGCGGTTCGCATAGATGACCGTCACGACGTCGAGCTTTTCGCGCGCCTGCGTCCAGAGTGACTGAAGCGTGTACATGGCGCTGCCGTCGCCCTGAAGGTTGACGACTTTGCGCTCGGGGCAGGCCACGCTCGCGCCGACCGAAACGGGCATCAAGCAGCCGATCGCGCCGCCCGTAAGCGTGAGCAAATCGTGCGGTGCGGCGGTTTCGAGCAGGCCCGAGTACGCCATGGCCAGAGACGCTTCTTCGGTGATGATCGCGTGATCGGGCAGATGCTGCGCGACGCTGCGCATGATCGACTCGCCATCTAGCGCGCCAGCGGGCGAGAACTCGACCGCCGTGCGCGGGTTGATTCGGGCGATGGCATGCTGGGCGCCTGTCGCTTCGACGAGTGCTTCGAGCGCGGCCGCGCCGTCTTCGTGCGGATGGGAAAGCACGGCGATGCGGCAACCCTCCGGCGTGAGCCAGCTCGGCTTGTCCGGGTAGGCGAAGAAGCTCACCGGCGGTTGCGCGCCGACCAGCACGATCAGTTCGGTGCCCGCGAGGAATTCGACCACCTGTTCGGCGAAATAAGGCAGGCGCTCGACCACGACACGCCCGGCGCCGCGCGGCACACGCGGCGCGAAGGTGTCGCACAGCAGGCGAGCGCCCGTTTTCGCGGCGATCTTTCCGGCTGCGCGAAGGCCGCGTTCCTGCAGAGCCTCGCCTCGGAGCAGGAAGGCGGTGCGCACGCCGCTCTGGGCGAGCGCGGCAATCCGCTCGATGGTGTCGTCGCTCACGTGCGCGGGCGCTTGAAGCGGCAGCGGCGCTGCCACGCCATCGGCTTGCGACCAGGCGGTATCGGCGGGCAGGATCAGCGTCGCGATCTGGCCGCCGTCGGCCATCGCGGCCTGCACGGCGCGCGCTGCATCGGCGCCAACGGTCAATGCACTGCTCGACGAGTGGATCCAGTTCGAAACCGGGCGCGCAAAGCCCTTAATGTCGGAAGTGAGCGGCGCTTCGTAGCGCGCATGCGTCGAAGCATGATCGCCGACGATATTGACGACCGGGCTCGACGCGCGGCGCGCGTTGTGCAGATTCGCAAGACCGTTGGCGAGACCGGGGCCGAGATGCAGCAGCGTGGCGGCCGGCTTGCCGGCCATTCTGCCGTAGCCGTCGGCGGCCCCGGTGACAACGCCCTCGAAAAGGCCGAGTATCGGCCGCATGCCTTCAACCGAATCGAGTGCCGCCACGAAATGCATCTCAGACGTGCCGGGATTGCCGAAACACACGTCCACACCACTCGCCACCAGCGAACGCAACAGACTTTCAGCGCCATTCATTTTGGATCACCTCAGTAACAAACCTGTAAGAAGCTTTGCCCCTTGGTTGCCTTGGGGCCCAGACGTCGTGCATCGACGTACGGACTGATCCTAACTACTCGGCTATCGTGCAAAAATACAGTCTGATCTGAAAATTTATTACGTCATGCGCAAGAATCTCGACTACGGATTGCTGCACGCGATGACCGCCTTCGTGCGCGTGGTGGATGCCGGGAGCTTTACGGCAGCTTCTGAACACATGGAATTGACGACGGCGCAGGTGTCGAGGCTCGTATCGGAGCTCGAGAATCGTTTGCAAACGAAGCTGTTGCAGCGAACGACGCGGCGCATGTCGGTCACAAGCGCGGGCGAGCGCTACGCCAACCAGTGCCGCACGATCCTCGACCTGGTGACGGAAGCCGAAGGGGAGGCGAGCGGTGCGCGCATGGAACCCACCGGGAGGCTGCGGGTGCTCTGCATGGCGAGCTTCGGCGACCGCTACGTGGTGCCGCTCGTCACGAAGTATTGCGCGCTGTATCCAACGGTGAGCGTGGAATACAGCGCTTCGCAGTACGTACCGAATCTGTTGGCCGAAGGTGTGGATGTGAGCGTCTATCTCACGCGCAGCCTGCCCGATTCGAGCCTCGTTGCGCAGCGGCTGGGCGACGTTCACGGTGTGCTGTGCGCCGCTCCGGCCTATCTCGAACGTCATCGCACGCCGAAGGCCGTTCATGACCTCGCGGACCATGCCTGTCTGCGTCTCGTCAATCCGTCGACCACAGCGCATTGGGAACTGACCGACGGAACAACGACGCATTCATTGCAGCCTGAGGGGCCATTGGTCGCGGACAAGCCCGAAGCGGTAGTGCAGGCGGCGTGTGCCGGACTGGGCATTGCGTTGCTGCCGGCTTTTGCCGTGCTTGATTGCCTGCGCAAGGGTGACCTCGTACATGTCTTGCCACAGTGGCGCTCGCCCGACGTAGGCGTGTATGTGCTCATGCCGTCGAGAAAATTTCTCGAAGCCAAGACCCGCGCATGGATCGAACTGTTGAAAGCCGAATTGCCGGCCGCACTCGAACGCGACGCGATTCAACTCAATGGGGAAAGCAAGCCAAAACGCAGGCGTTCGCGCGCTGCGAACTTCTCAGGGTAATGTAGAGACGCTTTCCGGTAGTGCGACCTGATCGCTCAGATAGTTATTCAGTACTGCTTTTCTGTTATTTCTTGTGATTGGAAGTTTGGAAATAAACCTGCGTGACCAGACCAGACTGCTTCTCTGTTTACTTCCATGCCATTCCTCGCTGGTTTTTTACCAATGGGCACAAATGTTGTTCCAGTGCGGTTCTTTATCGTAAGTGCTCTCCCATTTACGATGCAATCCGTCGCTGCAAACAACCGTACGCAGCCCTTCACAACCATCGAGGTGAATCATGAAAGTGAAAGTTCTGGCTTCGGCCCTTTCAATCGCAGTGGCGCTCGCCGCACCTGCAATTGCATTTGCTCAGTCTAACGGCGCACTCACTCGCGCGCAGGTTCGCAGCGATCTCGTCCAACTCGAAAAGGCCGGATATCAACCGGGAGACGGTGATCAAACGACTTACCCTCAGCAGATCGAGCAGGCCGAGGCGCGCGTGGCGCGCGTGGCGCGCTTATCTGCGACCTCGAGCGGCTATGGCGGGGTTGCCAGTGGAACTTCGGCGTCCGGTCAAGCCGCAGCAGCCCCTCTCCAAACCGATATTCCGGGTCTGCGACCGATTTACTCCGGCCAATGACTCACGGTTTTCGCGCCCGATTGCGTCATCGAATCGGGCGCCTGCAGCTGGCACAACGTGGTAACAGGGGAGAGGGACACGTACCGATTCACAATCGATTATTAAGGACGACGATATAAGACCGCAAATTGTCGAGGAAGGTCCCCGTGACTTCCCTGGATTCCGGGCACGTTACTGCGGGAATACGCCGATTTGCATGCGTGAAAATATCGTGCTAGTTTTTCATGAAATTTAACATGGAAAATTTCACGCTCACCTCATGTTCGCCGAATCGACTCGTCATATCGAAAGCTATTACGCACGTCACTACACCGAAAGCGGCGTGCTGCCCGAGCGCCCCGCGCTGGCGGGCGATTACAGCGCGGACGTCCTGGTCGTGGGCGCGGGCTTCAGCGGCCTGCACACGGCGTTGCGGCTGGCGCTGGCCGGCCGGCGCGTAGCGGTCGTCGAGGCGAGCCGCGTGGCGTGGGCCGCCTCGGGGCGTAATGGCGGGCAGGCGCTGCTCGGCTGGTCGTGCGACATGCCGCCGTTCGAGCAGGCGCTGGGGTTGGCGGGCGCGCGAGAGTTGTGGGACAGCATGCGCTGGGCCGCCGCCGAAGTGCGCGAGTTGCCCGCGCGTCACGGCTTCGACATCGACTACCGGCCAGGGAGCCTGTGGGCGGCGGTCCGGCGCTCGCGCGTTGGCATGCTCGAAGCCGCGCGCGACGAGGCCGCGCAGAAGTGGGGCTACGAACGCCTGCGTTTCATCCCCGAGTCGGAGATGCCGGAGTGGATCGGCGGCCGCCGCTATCGCGCGGCGCTCTACGATCCCGAGGCGGGGCATCTCGATCCGCTCAAGCTCGCGCTGGGTCTCGCTAAAGCCATCGAGCGCGCGGGCGGCGCTATCTTCGAGCAAAGCCGTGTGCTCGCGTATCGCGAGACGCCGGGCGGCTACGTGGCGAGCACGCGGGAAGGCACGGTGCGCGCCGGCACGCTGGTGCTGGCCTGCAACGCCTACATCGACCGGCTCGATAGCAATCTGGCAAGCCGTGTGCTGCCGGTGGGCACCTGGCAGATCGCCACGCGCAGACTTGACCCTGCGCTGGCGCGCTCGCTGCTGCCGCGCAACAGTTGTGTGATCGACAATCAGTTCGTGCCGGACTACTTCCGCCTGAGTCCGGACCATCGCCTGCTCTTTGGCGGCGCGTGCACGTATCTCGGCGGCATCCCGAAGGACATTGGCGCGGCGATCCGGCCGAGTCTCGAGCGCGCATTTCCGCAACTGCGCGGCATCGAATTCGACTACGCGTGGGGCGGTCATATCGACATCAGCATCCGCCGCACGCCGGACGTCGGTCACGTACGCGATCGCTTCTGGCTGCAAGGGTTTTCCGGGCACGGCATCCTGCCGACGCTCGCGGCGGCGCGCGCCGTTGCCGACGCTATTCTCGGCGAGCCGCGCTTGCTCTCGCTCTATGAGCGCATTCATAATCCGCGCTTTCCGGGCGGCGAGCGCTTCGCCGCGCCGCTCGAGGCGCTCGGCAAGCTGTGGTATCGCCTGCGCGACGTCGTGTGACAGAGAGAACCGCATGGACCAGCAGGACGAAATGGAAGGCCTCGCGATCCTCATTCGCGATCTGCGCAAGCACAAGAAGGTGACGCTCGCCGATCTTGCGCAAAAAATCGGCCGCTCGGTGGGCTTTCTTTCACAGGTCGAGCGCGGTCTTTCGCGGCCAACGGTGGCGGATCTCACGGCCATCGGCGAGGCGCTGCAAACGCCCACTACCTATTTCTACAGCGTGAGCAAGCCGCGCGAGCTGCCGTGGGTCACGCGGCCAGGCGAGCGGCGCACGCTCTACTATGGCGGCGGCATTACGGACGTGCTCGTTTCGCCCAGCATGTCGTCGGGTTTCTCGATGCTCGAGAGCCGGCTCGACCCAGGAGCCACGAGCGGCGAGCGCCCCGTGGACGACAGCGACGAGCAGGGCGGTTTCGTGCTCGAAGGCGAGATCGCGATCTGGGTGGAGGGCAACGAGGAACCCGTGACGCTAAGGGCCAATGACAGCTTCCAGTTGCCGGCGCGTTGCCGCTTTCGCTACGCCAATCTCGCCGATGCGCCCGCGCGCGTCCTGTGGGTTTTCACCTGAGCCTGGTCGTCGCGATCTCGCGCGGCGAGAACAGATAATCAGCATGGCTGATCAATTCGTGGACTGATCGCGCGATTTCCCTTGGTGCGCGCCACACCAAAAGCGTAAGGCGTTCATGCTGCCTTACGTTGCGCAACTGAAAGGCAGGATGTGCGATTCAGCCGGCCGCCATCCCCGCATCGGATGACCGCTCCGATATTGCACAGCGTCCCCTGGACCCGCCCGGCAGGCTCGCCCTACGCGGCGCGAGCTGCGCCCACCCGCAGGATTCGGCAGGCAGGAGGTTGGTTTGAGGCATTTTTTTCTGGCGCGGTCAAAATCGGAAATATCGCCGATTTTCGTTATGCATCTGACGGCATCTGCACGAATTGTTCCTGTATAAGCGCGCTTGAAACCGCCGCAATGTCGTTTTTATGCATTTTTGCCAATTTTTAACGTGTTTTTGTCTACACACTGACTCCGTGTTGTGCTATTGATTCGGCTTTCGTCGTCATGCGCGTGGGAGGCAAAACACGTGCCGGGCGGGCGATCGGCGCGTTTCCATATGCAACGCGATTTGCCTGTTTTGCCCGCGTGAGGTAGGGTATGCAGGTTTTCTCAACTCAACACAGGTAGCAGATGAACAAACAGGAACTCATTGACGCAGTCGCCGCTAGCACGGGCGAGACCAAGGCAGCCACCGGCGCCGCTATCGACGCGATCCTCGAGGTCGTCACGCGTGCGGTCACCTCGGGTGACTCCGTGCAACTCGTCGGCTTCGGCTCGTTCTCGACTGGCCAACGTGCTGCCCGCGTGGGCCGCAACCCGGCCACGGGCGCGGAGATCCAGATTGCCGCAGCCAAGACGGTGAAGTTCACCGCTGGCAAGGCATTCAAGGACGCCGTCAACGCGTCGTGATGCCAGGTCCGCCGTGATGGCGGATGCGCGCGCTGCCGGCTCACTGGCTGGCGCGCGGCGCAGTATCACGCCAGCGCGGTGGCGCGCACTCAGGCACGTGGCGCCACGCCGCTCGCCTGGGTGTGTGAAGCGAGGGCGCAAGGCCCTCGGCAAGCCGGCATGCTGATATGCCGGCCGCTTTTTCTTCCCTGATTTTCTTATGGCGTCCGAAGCGTTTCTCACGTCCCGCGTGTCGACGCTCAGACGTCGCGCGCCGTGTCGGTTTCCATCGACGCGCGGTTCATTTCGTTGCGGCGGCGCTTGGCCTCGTACATCGCCGAATCGGCTTCACGCAGCATCGCTTCCACGCTTTCGCCTTCCTCGCAGCTCGCAAAGCCCATTGAAAAGCTCAGTTTCGGTCCACCGTAAAACTGGTTGTTCAACTCGACGAGTTTGTTGATGCTGTCCACCACGGTTTCCGCGTCGCGGGTGTCGGCGCCGGGCATCAGCACGGCGAATTCGTCGCCGCCGATGCGCGCGGCCTGATGCGGCTTCTGGATCGCTTTCGCGAGCACTTCGCCGGCGCGGCGCAGCAACGCGTCGCCGGCCGCGTGGCCGAGCTGGTCGTTCACCGCCTTCAGGTTGTCCATGTCGACGACGATCGCGCTGACCGGGAACGGCCCCTTGCGATGCAGACGATTGAGTTCGTCCACATAGAACGAGCGGTTCTTGAGCTTCGTGAGCACGTCGTGCTTGCCGAGGAATTCGAGGTAAGCCTCGGCTTTTTTGCGCGCCGTGATGTCGGTGAGCGCAAGCAGCACGAGGTCCCATTGCGCTTCGTGGCCCGGAAACACGGAAAACTGCAGATGCACGTTGACTTCGCTGCCGTCGAGCGCGTAGTTCACCACCTCGCGCTGCTGAAAGAGGCGGCCTTCCCATAGGTCGAGCAACTGCTCGCGGAAATGCGGACGCATTTCGTCGCGGAACACCTCGGGCAGGCGCGCGAGCAGCGTGGCCTTGTCCGGCGCGCGAAACATGCCCAGCGTGTAGTGATTCACGTCGAGCACCTGGATTTCGCTCATGCAGCGCTCGACGAATTCGGGGTGGACGTCGGTGAAGGTGCGAAAGTCGATGATGCCTTGCTCGCGCACTTCGTTGAGCAACTCGCGAATGGCGGAGAAGTTTTCGACCCACAGCGAAACGGGCGCGTGCTCGAAAACGCCGAGCGCGTATTGCTCGCTCGCGGCCGCCCGATGGCGCGCTTCTTCGAGCGCCGAGACGTCTTCGATCGCTACGAGCACGCGGCTCCAGTCGGCTTCGTGACCCGGCAGGATCACACCGCGCAACAAGATATCCATGCGCCGGCCGCGCAGCGTGTAGTTCACGCTCTTGCTCTCGAACGTGCTATGGCCGGCCCACATCTGCTCGAGCTCGCCCACGTGCGCCTGGAACATGTCGTCGCGCAGCACCTGCGGAAGATGCGCGGCGAGTTCGTCATAGTCGCGCGCGCCGTAGAGATCGAGCGTATGGCGATTGACCTTGAGCACGCGGATGCAGGCCGAGCATTCGGCCACGCGGCGTGGATCGTCTTCGAGGAAACGGCGCAGGTCAGTCACGCCTTGCGCGCGCCAACGATCGAAGAGCGCGCGCAACTGGCTATAGTCTTCGAGCCACAGCGAAGTGGGCGTGACGTCGAAGAAGTCGAGCAGATCGACGCCCATGTTGGCAAAGCTGGCCGCGGTGGCCGGGGTGCCTTGTTGCATGTCGGTTGGATGTAAGGGGGCCGGGTGCGGCGGGCTGCGCCGCACGAATACCCGAATCCTGGCACACCTTGGAGCCTGAGTGGGCGTCAATCTTGCAGATGGAGTGCCGCTGTGGCGCGTTCAGTCGGACGTTTCGATCGAATCGACGCGATCCGGGTAGAACGCAAGATGGTTCTTGATTGCCGCGACGGCTTCGTGCGGCGTTTCATAGCTCCATATCGCGTTCGCAGCGCGCGCGCCGCCTGGCGTGATCGAGTAGTAGGAGGCCTCGCCCTTGTATGGACACCAGCTCGTGTGTTCCGTGCGGGAGAGCAGCGCCATGTCGGCGTCCTCGCGCGGTACATAGAACACCGCCGGATAGCTCGCTTCGCGCAGCGTGAGCGCGCGGCGGGTGTCGGCGACCACGCGCCCGCCTGCCTTCACCACTACGCGTGTGTGCGCCGGTTCGACCGTGATCGGATGATCGGGGCCGGGAATCTTGACAGTCCGTGTGTCCATGGCTGGGTTCCTCGCAGAAAGGGGAAATGCGGGCGTTTAGCCGAATACATCATATGCAATTGCAGATTAACTGGTAGGGGAAAACACTGCAGGCTGTTTCAATGAGGGCGCGACGGAGTTCGACGCACGGGCGGCGATTTTCACGCGATAGTCACGCGATTGCGCCGCGCGCATGCACGCTCAAGTCTTCACCCGCGCCTTCATTTACCCGCAGCAGGATCACTGATGAGCCTCGATATTTTCTGGTTCTTGCCGACCTCCGGCGACACCCGCTACCTCGGCAAATCCGATTTCGGCCGCGCGCCGACCAACGCCTATATGCGCCAGATTGCCGTGACCGCCGAAGAACTCGGCTACGACGGCCTTCTCATTCCCACCGGCAGCAGTTGCCTCGACCCCTGGGTGACGGCGGCGAGCCTCGCGCCCGTCACGCAGCGCATCAAGCTGCTCGTCGCACTGCGCACGTCGCTCGGCGGGCCGACCGCTTCGGCGCGCCAGGCGGCCACGCTCGACCAGGCGTTGAACGGCCGGTTGCTGCTCAACGTCGTGCCGGGCGGCGACGCCACCGAACTCGCAGCCGACGGCGTGTTCCTCCCGCACGACGAGCGCTACGAAGCGGCCGACGAATTCCTCACGATCTGGCGCGACCTGCTGCGCGGCGACACGGTGAACTTCGAGGGTAAGCATTTGCGCGTGCAGGGCGCGCAGAACTTTCACGCGCCGGTTCAGACGCCGCATCCGCCGCTGTATTTCGGCGGTTCGTCGCCGGCGGCGCATGAGCTGGCGGCCAAGCATGTGGATGCCTATCTCACGTGGGGCGAGCCGCCCGAGGCCGTCGCGCAGAAGTTCGCCGATATCCGCGAGCGGGCGGCGCGCCATGGGCGCACGCTCAAGCTCGGCGTGCGCCTGCACGTGATCGTGCGCGAAACCAATGACGAAGCGTGGGCCGCCGCCGAGCGGCTCATCAGCAAGCTCGATGACGATGATATCCGCCGCGCCCAGGAAAACTACGCGCGCATGGACTCGGTTGGCCAGCGCCGCATGGCCGAACTGCACGGCGGCAGCCGCGACAAGCTCGAGATCAGCCCGAACCTGTGGGCCGGCGTGGGCCTCGTGCGCGGCGGCGCGGGCACGGCGCTCGTGGGCGACCCGCAAACCGTGGCGACGCGGCTCAAGGAATACGTGGATGCCGGCGCGGACAGCTTCGTGCTCTCCGGCTATCCGCATCTCGAAGAGGCGATCCGCTTTGCCGAACTGGTGTTCCCGCTGCTGCCGGGCAAGAAACCGGTGACGCTGCGCGACCAGGCCTTGACGGGCGGCGCGTTCGACGTTCGCGCGCGTGAGCGGGCGCAGGAGGCCGCGCGCGCGTGAACGCCGGCGTTCGCGGCGACTGAGCCATATACAAGTCAAGTGCAAGAGGCTTGTTGGGTATTTATTCGTGTGGGCGATATCCCCGGTTTATTTGTGTGAGTGATATTGGCGAAATATTCCCCACAGGCATATAATCGGTTTATGCCTCACAGGAATATGCCATGAAGATCATCGTCCAGACGCCCGGCGGGCTTGGTGAGATTCTGCAATCGGCCCGCAAGGCGCGCGGCATGACCCAGGCGCAGGCCGCGGCGAATCTCGGCATCGGCCAGCCACGCCTTTCCGCGCTTGAAACCACAGGCGCCGCCAGCCTCTCGCTCGAGCAGATGCTCGCGCTTTTCGCGCTCTACGGGCTGGAACTCTGCGTGCAGTCGCGCGAAGCCGCGGCCGGCACGCCGGAGTGGTGAGTATGGGCCGCAAATCGCATACGCGCGCGCTATCGATCTGGGCCAACGGCGAGCGCGTGGGCACGTGGATCATGCTGCCCTCCGGCGACACCGAACTGCGTTATGACGACGCCTGGAAGCGTTCGGCCGTGGGGCGGCCGCTTTCGCTCTCGCTGCCGTTCGGCATTGGCGACGTGCCGTTGCGCGGCGAACGCGTGCAGCACTATTTCGACAATCTCCTGCCCGACAGCGAGCCCATCCGCCGCCGCATCGCCGCGCGTTTTCGCACGGATACGCTCGAGGCTTTCGACCTGCTCAAGGCCATTGGGCGCGATTGCGTGGGCGCGGTGCAACTGCTCGGCGAGGATGAAACGCCGGGCCGCGTCGACCGCATCGAAGGCACTGCGCTCACCGATGCCGTCATCGAGCGCCTGCTGCTCGAAACGGCCGGTGCGCTGCCCGGCGGGGCGCTCGAGCCCGACGATCTGCGCATTTCGCTGGCGGGTGCGCAGGAGAAGACCGCGCTCCTGCGTCACCGCGGCAAATGGCTGCTGCCGCGCGGCGCCACGCCCACCACGCACATTCTCAAGCTGCCGCTGGGGCTGATCGGCCATCGCAAGGTGGACTTCAATACCTCGGTCGAAAACGAATGGCTTTGCCTGGCACTGCTGAGAGCGTATGGATTGCCCGCCTCGCAGGCGCAGATCATCAAGTTCGGCACGCAGAAGGTGCTCAGCGTGGAGCGCTTCGACCGTACGCGTTCTCGTACGGGTGGATTGTTGCGCCTGCCGCAGGAGGACTTCTGCCAGGCGCTCGGCGTGCCGCCGCATCGCAAGTACGAAGCGCATGGCGGGCCCGGCGTGCGCGAGATTGCCGGTCTCTTGCGCCAGTCGCAGCACGCGCGCGAAGACATCGAAACGTTTCTCGCCGCGCAAATCGTCTTCTGGATGCTCGCGGCGCCGGACGGTCACGCGAAAAATTTCAGCATCCGCCTGTTGCCGGCAGGGCGCTTTCAGCTCGCACCGCTTTACGACGTCATGTCGATCTGGCCCGTGGAGGGCGACGGCGGCAATCAATGGTCGTGGCACAAGGCGTCGCTCGCCATGGCGGTGTGGGGCAAGGCGCGCCACTACCGCATGCGCGACGTCAAGCGCACACACTTCGACGCCACCGCGCGCCTGTGCCACTACGGACCGGATGCGGGGCCGTTGATCGAGCGCGTGCTGGCGCGCACGCCCGGTGCGATAGAAGAAGTCGCGGCGGCGCTGCCTGAAGGCTTCCCCGAACGGGTGGCCGAGCGGCTTTTCGACGGCTTGCGCTTTTCGGCCGAGCGGCTGGCGGCGCAGTGATGAGGCGCTTCAGCGCACACAGGCGGCCAGTCGCGCGACAGCCGCTTCGATGCGCTCGGCTTCGATCATGCCGAAACCAAACGCGAGTCCTTCGAGCGCCGTGCGCGGCTCGACGGCGAAACCGGCCAGCGCCTGCAAACGGATTCCCGCTCGCGCGGCGGCGCTGACCAGCGCATCGGCGCGCACGCTCGCGTCGAGCCCGGCGGCGAGATGAAGCCCCGCGGCGGGCGCGACGGGCCGCACGAACGCGCTGCAATGGCGGGCAAGCGCCTCCAGCAGCGCGTTGCGACGCGTGCGGTACTGCGAGCGCATCTTGCGGATGTGCCGCACCAGATGGCCCTCGCGCATGAATGCCGCGAGCGTGTCCTGCGCCAGCAGATTGCCGTGCCAGTCGGCACACTGGCGCGCGGCGACGAGCGCATCGCGCACCCAGGCCGGCGCGACGACATAACCCATGCGCAAGCCTGGAAAGAGGCATTTGGAGAACGTGCCGACATAGCAGACGCTCGCATGGCGATCGAGCGTTTGCAGTGCGTCGAGCGGGCGGTCGTCGTGACGGAATTCGCCGTCGTAGTCGTCTTCGATCACGACCGCGCCGTGCCGTTGCGCAAACGCGAGCAACGCACGCCGCCTGGCCGCCGACATTGGGACACCTAACGGAAACTGATGCGAAGGCGTGACGCAGACCACGCGCGCCTCGGCTGGCAGGGCGTCCACGACGATACCTTCGGCATCGACGCTCACGCCCGCGATACGCGCTCCCGCCAGCGCAAATGCGCGGCGCAGCGGCGGGTAGCCGGGGTCCTCCAGCGCAACCACGGTCTTGCCCGGCGTGACGAGTACGCGCGCGAGCAAGTCGAACGCCTGTTGTGCGCCGGCTGTGACGACGACATCCTCCGCCTCGCAGGCCACCGCGCGCGCATAGGAAACGTGGTGCGCAATCGCCTCGCGCAGCGCGGCGCGGCCTTCCGGTTCGGCATACACTGCAGGCGCCCTGGAAAGCCCGCGCAGCGCGCGCGCCGAAAGACGCCGCCAGACATCGAAGGCAAACGTGCGCTTGTCGGGCAGGCCGAGGATGAAGTCGTAGTCGTAGTTCGCGCTGGGATCGAGCCGCACGAGGGCAGGCGGCGTGCGCCAGCGCTCGTTCAGGCGTGGGTCGCCTTCTGCAATAATTTTCGACGCGTTGGCTGGACTGGGCCGCGCCGCGACTTCGCCCACGAACGTCCCGCCGCCCGGCTGCGTGACGATATAGCCCTCCGCGAGCAGCAGATCGTAGGCCGCCAGCACCGTATTGCGCGCGACGCCGCAACTATGCGCGAGCGAGCGGCTCGACGGCAGACGCAGCCCGGCCGCGAGACGGCCTTCGACGATGGCCGCGCGCAACTGGCGATGCAGCGCATGCAAGATCTCGCGCGATCCATGCTCGGGCAGGGTGATTTCGAGCTGCAAGACTGGTTCCATATTCTTTGCCGAATCTGGTCCTGTTCCTGGGCCGGTTCCGATTCTAGCATCGGCTCATACTCCCACCGCGCAGGAGCCGCGCCATGAACATCGCCACCATTTCAGCCGCCGCAATCAGCCCCGACGATCCGCATCCGCGAGAGCGCGCGGCCATTCCGGGCGGCGCGATCGTGTATGTCGATACGGGCGTGGGCGATCCCGTCGTCCTGCTGCACGGCAATCCCACCTCGTCGCGCCTCTGGCGCAACGTCATACCGCATCTGAGCGATGCTTACCGATGCCTCGCGCCAGACCTCGCGGGCATGGGCGATTCGCCTCCCGCGCCCGACGGCGCATGCCGTTTTGCCGATCACGCGCGGTATCTCGACGCGTGGTTCGACGCCGTCCTGCCGCACGGCCGCGTCACGCTGGTGCTGCACGACTGGGGCTCGGCGCTGGGCTTCGACTGGGCGCGCCGCCACCCGCAGCGCGTGCATGCGATCGCTTATATGGAGGCCATCGTGCAACCGCGCCAGTGGAGCGATTTCCCACCCGAGCGCGAACCGCTTTTTCGCGCGCTGCGCGGCGAGGCAGGCGAGCGTCTCGTGCTCGATGAGAATTTTTTCGTCGAAACGGTCTTGCCGCATAGCGTGCTGCGCGCGCTGTCGCTAGAAGAAATGGAGGCGTGGCGCAAGCCGTTCGCGACGCGCGAATCGCGCAGAACGACGCTCGTGTGGGCGCGCGAACTGCCGATCGAAGGCGAGCCCGCCGATGTGACGCAAGCGGTTCAAGCCTACGGAGCGTGGCTCGCTGCCAGCGCTATCCCCAAGCTGCTA
Source organism: Paraburkholderia sp. JHI869 (assembly GCF_038900775.1). NCBI lineage: Bacteria > Pseudomonadati > Pseudomonadota > Betaproteobacteria > Burkholderiales > Burkholderiaceae > Paraburkholderia > Paraburkholderia sp. JHI869. The sequence goes on along the minus strand of NZ_JAYMSC010000025.1, from coordinate 42,049 downwards.
ATCCGCGCCGAGCCAGGCGCGCTGCTAACGGGCCGCGCGCTGGACGCTTGCCGAAGCTGGCCGAACCAGCGCGAAGCGGCGGTGGCGGGGATTCATTACCTTCAGGAAGATTCGCCGCACGAGATCGGCGCGGCTGTGCGCGAATTCCTCGACGCGTTGGCGGCGGGGAGTGCTCCCTGAATCATTACTGGATGTGCACTCCAGATGAAATCGCAGACCAGACTGCCATGCATGGATCGTCCGCTCAAGGCCCGGTGTGCCGCGCCAACTATGCCTTGAAAGTATGAATGAATACCTATTCGGTGTTGGACGGCGTGCCTCGACGGCCTCTATGCTTGGCCGAGCTTCGATCGGTGTCAAAACAACAAACGCCACGCATCCACCCGATGCGTGCAGTCTGGAGACCTTCGTCATGACTCTCGCTTCCGCGCGTTCCATCCCGGCGCTCATCGACAGAGAGCGGCTCGGCGCGTTCCAGTGGCGCGTGCTCGCGCTCTGCGTGCTGATTGCGTTGCTCGATGGCTTCGATACGCAGGCCATCGCCTTCACCGGGCCCGCCATTCTCGCTGCGTTCAAGCTGCCCGCCAACGCGCTTGCCCCCATTCTGACCGCCGGGATCGTCGGCATGACGGTCGGTGCGATGACGCTGGGCCTGGTTGGCGACCGCATTGGCCGCCGGCCCGCGATCATGATCGGCCTCGCGCTCTTTGGTTGCGCGACGCTGGCGACATCCTGGGCGACCACGCCCCAACTCATTCTGGTGCTTCGCTTCATCGCCGGGTTGGGTATGGGCGGTTGCACGCCCGTGCTGCTCGCGCTGGCCGCCGAATATGGTCCCGCACGGCTGCGCGGCGCCATCATGACCGGCGTGCTGCTTGGTTTGCCCGCGGGCGCGATGCTCGGCGGCCTGCTGGCGGCGCGCATGCTGCCTGTGATTGGCTGGCAGGGCATTTTTGTCGTGGGTGGCGGCGTGCCGCTTGCCGTGCTCGTTCTCGCCGCGCTCTTGCTGCCCGAGTCGCTCTACTATCAGGCCTCGCGAGGCGGCGCCCGCGGACAGCGCTTCGTGCGCAACACGCTCTCGAAGATCGTGACGCAGCCGCTGCCGCCCGACGTGCGCTTCACCGTGCCCGAAGAGGCGGTGGCCAAGGCGAGCGTCGGCGCGCTGTTCAAGGACGGGTACGCAGCGAAAACGCTCGCCATCTGGGCTGTCTATCTGCTCAACTGGGTAGCGTGGTTCATGCTGCTCTCCTGGTTGCCGACGGTCCTCAAATCGGCGGGGCTGCCTGCCGCACAGGCGCCGCTCGGCACCGTGATCGTCAACGCCGTGTTCATCGTTTGCGCCATTCCGCTTTCGTTTGCTTTGCCGCGCGTGAACACGCGCAATCTGCTCGGCGCCATGTTCGCGTTCGGCATCGCCATTGCGTGCGGGCTGAGCTACGCAGGCACCCAGTGGTCGCTCGTCTTCGCTCTCGTAGGTGCGGCGGGTTTCGGCATTGGCGGGCAGCAGATCGCCTTGAACTACCTCGTCGTGGGCGCCTATCCAACAGCCCTGCGCGCCACGGCCACGGGATGGGCCATTGGCATGGGCCGTGCCGGCGCGATTGCGGGATCGGCGATCGGTGGCACATTTTTGTCGTGGGGCGGCCCTGCGGGTTTCTTCCTCGCGCTAGCCGTGCCGCTTGCGGGCGCCGCGCTTGCCGTGTTCAGCCTGCGCCTGAATCCGGTCACGGCCGAGGCCGCTCTCTCGTCGAACCACTGATCACGCGTTCTTCTTCGCCGGCAGCCACGTTTGTGGCTCGGCGTACATCTCCTTGACCAGTTGCTTCACGAGATCGACGTATGGCGAGTTGTCGTTCGCGCGGTGATTCAGGATGATCGGCGATGTCGCGTGGTCGCTGTCTATCAGCCGGTAGTGCACGTCCTGGCGCAACTGCCGCGCTGAAGCAGGGATCACGCATACGCCGAACTCGGCCGCGACGAGACCCAGCGCAGTCTGGATTTCCCGCACCTCCAGCACTTCACCCGGTTGCACGCCGTCGCCGTGCAACACGTTCAATACCTGATCGGCGAAACTGGGGCGCGGCTCCTTGGGATAAACAATCAGTTTTTGCCCGGCCAGTTGCTCAATGGGAATCGGCGTCGATTCCTGTGCCATCTCGCTGCCGATCGGCACGACCACGGCCAGCGGCTCTTCGCGCAGGACGATACCGGCCACGTTGGGGTCGCTGTGACGCACGCGCCCGAAGCCGATGTCGATGCGGCCTTCCTTCAACGCCTCGATCTGCTGCACCGACATGAGTTCGACCATCTGGATGTCGAGTTCCGGCGCATTCTGGCGCAGCTTGCGCATCAACGGCGGCAGGCCCGAGTACAGAACGGAGGCGACGAAGCCGATCGACAACACCGTGCGGTGATGCAGTCCCACGTGCTTGGCCGTTGCCTGCAGTTGTTCGACGCGCCCAAGAATCTGCATGGCCTGCTCGTAGACGAGACGCCCCGCATCGGTCGTGCGCACCGGCCGCGTATTGCGGATCAGAAGAGGCACGCCGATCTCCTGTTCGAGCAATTGAATCTGCCGGCTCAGCGGCGGTTGAGCGATGCAAAGCTGTTCCGCAGCGCGCGTGAAATTGCGCTCGCGGACAACGGCAACGAAGTAACGAAGCTGGCGGAGATCCATGGTCTGATCCGAAAAGAAGCATCGAATTCTCGATACTCAGAGAATATGATGCACCGCAATATCGGCTGATTTATGGGCGATAGCGGTGTCTCCATATTATAAAGGTATGGAATTGGACGCAAATAGTATTGGATCTGGCGGATGCGCGGCGTGTATAAATCCACCATACCTTCTTCACTTATGCCGCCTTCGACATGACTTCCGCGACGATCGAACGTATCGAAACCCGCCTCGTAGATCTGCCGACGATTCGCCCTCACAAGCTATCCGTCGCCACGATGTACGGGCAAACCCTGATGCTGGTAAAGGTCTACTGCAGCGATGGCGTGACCGGCATCGGTGAAGGCACGACGATCGCCGGCATGGCCTACGGCCCGGAAAGTCCGGAAGCGATGAAGCTGGCGATCGACGCCTACTTCGCCCCGGCGATGATCGGCCAGGACGCCACGCGTATCCAGGCGCTCATGGCGCACCTGGGGAAACTGGTGAAGGTCAATCACTTTGCCAAGTGCGCGCTGGAAACCGCGCTGCTCGACGCGCAGGGCAAGCGCCTCGGCGTGCCGGTGAGCGAACTGCTGGGCGGCCGCCGCCGCGAGCGCCTGCCGGTGGCATGGACGCTGGCTTCGGGCGATACCGCCAAAGACATCGCCGAAGCCGAGTCGATGCTCGAAGTACGTCGCCACAAGATTTTCAAGCTGAAGATCGGCGCGAAGGAACTCAAGACGGACATCAAGCACGTTGCCGAAATCAAGAAGGCGATGGGCGATCGCGCCGCCGTGCGCGTGGACGTCAACATGGCCTGGAGCGAGACGCAGGCGGCATGGGCGATTCCTGCGTTGGCGGAAGCCGGCTGCGAACTGGTCGAGCAGCCCGTTGCCTCGCCCGCGGCGCTGGCGCGCCTCATGCGCCGGTTCCCGGTGGCGTTGATGGCCGACGAAATCCTGCAAGGCCCGGAAAGCGCGTTCGAGATTGCGAAGAACGAGGGCGCCGATGTGTTCGCCATCAAGATCGAACAAAGCGGCGGACTGTTCGCGGCGCAGCGCGTGGCCACGATTGCGGACGCCGCGGGTATCGAGCTGTACGGCGGCACGATGCTCGAAGGCGCGTTCAGCACGGTGGCGTCGGCGCATCTGTTCGCGAGCTTCGCGAACCTGCAGTGGGGCACCGAACTCTTTGGCCCCTTGCTGATCACCGAAGAGATCTTGACGAAGCCGCTGGACTACAGCGACTTCGAGCTGACGGTGCCGAACGGGCCGGGTCTGGGCATCGAACTGGATGAAGCAAAGGTCAAGCGCTTCACCCGCGACGGCCTGATGAAAGTCACGAAGTAATCTGGACACCTGATAAACGGACAAGACGATGCTTTTCCACGTACGAATGGATGTGAACATCCCGGCCGACATGCCTGCCGAAGTCGCCAATCAGATCAAGGCGCGCGAAAAGGAGTATTCGCAGGAGCTGCAACGCAGCGGCAAGTGGCGCCATATCTGGCGACTGGTGGGCGAGTACGCGAACTACAGCATCTTCGATGTAGAGAGCAATGCAGAACTGCACGACATCCTCACCGCCTTGCCGCTTTTCCCGTACATGAGGATAACGGTCACGCCGTTGTGTCGCCACCCGTCCTCGGTCAGGGACAACGACGCTTGAGTTGATTTCCCCCTCAATACCAGCAAGCACCAGGAGACAAAGACCATGAGCGCAAAAGTATTCGAAACGAAGGAAGTGCAGGACCTGCTGAAGGCCGCTGCGAATCTGAATGGCGGTAGCGGCAACGCGCGTTTCCAGCAGGTCGTCTATCGACTGCTGGGCGACCTGTTCAAGGCCATCGACGATCTCGACATCACGCCCGATGAAATCTGGGCCGGCGTGAACTATCTGAACAAGCTCGGCCAGGACGGCGAAGCGGCGCTGCTCGCTGCGGGTCTTGGTCTGGAAAAGTACCTCGACATCCGCATGGATGCCGCCGACAAGGCGGTGGGTCTCGAAGGCGGCACGCCGCGCACCATCGAAGGGCCGCTTTACGTTGCGGGCGCACCGGTGCGCGAGAGCGTTTCGCGAATCGACATCAACCCGGACGCCGATGCGGGTCCGCTCGTGATTCACGGCACGGTCACCGGCCTCGACGGCAAGCCGCTCGCGGGCGCCGTAGTCGAATGCTGGCACGCCAATTCGAAGGGCTTCTACTCGCACTTCGACCCGACCGGCGCACAGGACGACTTCAACCTGCGCGGCGCGGTCAAGACCGGCGCAGACGGCAAGTACGAATTCCGCACGCTCATGCCGGTAGGCTACGGCTGCCCGCCGCAGGGCGCGACCCAGCAACTGCTCGACGGCATTGGCCGCCACGGCAACCGCCCGGCGCACGTGCACTTCTTCGTCTCGGCGGATAACAGCCGCAAGCTCACCACGCAATTCAATATCGAAGGCGACCCGCTCATTTGGGACGACTTCGCCTACGCGACCCGTGAAGAACTGATTCCGCCAGTGACGGAAAAGACCGGCGGTACGGCGCTCGGCCTGAAAGCCGATACGTACAAGGACATCGAGTTCAACGTTACGCTCACGCCGCTGGTTCAGGGTAAGGACAACCAGCTCGTCCACCGCCTGCGCGCAGCAGCAGCGGCAGCGTAACCGTCCCGCATGGCGGCGGCATATTGCCGCCGCTCATTTCCCCGCGATCATCTTTCGACACCGATGCAGGAACTCCGTACCGCGAGTGGAGTATGCATAGGAGAGCTAATATGTCAGCCATTATCGACAAAGCCAGTGACCTGGATCACCTGCTGTCCACCGCCGTGCAGGACGACAAGCAAAACGGTGTGTTCCGTTGCCGCCGCGACATCTTTACCAACGCCGACCTGTTCGAACTGGAGATGAAGTACATCTTCGAGAAGAACTGGGTGTACCTCGCGCACGAAAGCCAGATTCCCGAGAACAACGATTACTACACCACGTGGCTCGGACGTCAGCCGGTGGTCATCACGCGTGACAAGACCGGCGCGCTGAATGCCGTGATCAATGCCTGCGCGCACAAGGGCGCCATGCTGTGCCGGCGCAAGCACGGCAACAAGGGTAGCTTCACGTGTCCGTTCCACGGCTGGACGTTCTCCAACACCGGCAAGCTCCTGAAGGTGAAGGACGAAAGGACCACCGAGTATCCCGTGCAGTTCAACAAGAACGGCTCGCACGACCTGAAGAAGGTGGCGCGCTTCGAGAGCTATCGCGGCTTCCTGTTCGGCAGCCTGAACGCCGATGTGCAGCCGCTCGAAGACTACCTCGGCGAATCGAAGGTCATCATCGACCAGATCGTCGACCAGTCGCCAAACGGACTTGAAGTGCTGCGCGGCAACTCCTCGTACACCTACGACGCCAACTGGAAGATGCAGATGGAGAACGGCTGCGACGGCTATCACGTCAGCACCGTTCACTGGAATTACGCGGCGACCATGGGCCGGCGCAAGGAAGACGGCACCCAAGCGGTGGACGCCAATAGCTGGAGCAAGTCGGTGGCTGGTGTTTATGGCTTCGACCACGGCCACATCCTGCTGTGGACGAATACGATGAACCCGGAAGTGCGTCCGGTCTACAAGCATCGCGAAGAAATCAAGGCGCGTGTGGGCGAAGTACAGGCCGATTTCATCGTCAACCAGACGAGAAACCTGTGCCTCTACCCGAACGTGTTCCTGATGGACCAGTTCAGCACGCAGATTCGCGTGGTACGCCCGATCAGCGTGGACAAGACTGAGGTGAACATTTTCTGCTTCGCGCCGAAGGGCGAGAGCGCGGAAGATCGTGCGACGCGCGTTCGCCAGTACGAGGACTTCTTCAACGTGACGGGCATGGGCACCGCCGACGACCTCGAAGAGTTCCGCGCCTGCCAGACGGGTTATGCCGGCACCACGGCGCTGTGGAACGATCTCTCGCGCGGCGCGCCGCTGTGGGTGGAAGGCGCGGACGAGAACGCGAAGAAGATGGGCATCAAGCCGGTCATTTCCGGCGAGCGCAGCGAAGATGAAGGCCTGTTCGTTGTCCAGCACGAGTACTGGGTGCACGCCATGCGCGACGCACTCAAGCAGGAACTGACTCAAGAACAAGCAGGAGCGCAGGCATGAGCAACGATTACCAGAAAATCTGCGCCACGCTGTACCGCGAAGCGCGCCTGCTCGACGACCGCCAGTGGGAAGAATGGCTCGCCTGCTATGCAGAAGACGTGACCTACTGGATGCCCGCGTGGGACGACGACGACCAGCTCACCGACGACCACGAATCGCAGATCTCGCTGATGTACTACCCGGATCGCGGCGGCCTCGAAGACCGCGTGTTCCGCATCAAGACCGAACGCAGCGGCGCTTCGATGCCGGAGCCGCGTACGAGCCACAACGTCACGAACGTGGAAGTGCTGGCCGATCGCGGCGAGGCAGTGGATGTGCGGTACAACTTCCACACGCTCAGTCACCGCTACAAGACGACGGATAGCTTCTTCGGCACGATGTTCGTCACCTTGCGCAAGGCCGGCGACGACTTCCTGATCGCATACAAAAAGATCGTGCTGAAGAACGACTACATCCGGCAGGTGCTCGACGTCTATCACGTGTGAAATCACGTTTGACGTAGAGCCTCAGTTTCAACATGGGATAGAAGGAGACACCATGTCCAGCTACAAGATTGCATTGAATTTCGAAGATGGCGTAACCCGCTTCATCGATTGCAAGGCGGGCGAGAAAGTCCTCGACGCGGCCTTTCGCGCGCGCATCAACCTGCCGATGGATTGCTCGGACGGCGTGTGCGGCACCTGCAAGTGCCGCGCGGAAAGCGGCAGCTACGATCTGGGCGAAGACTATATCGAAGACGCCCTGACCGAAGACGAAAAGGACAGCGGCCTCGTGCTCACCTGCCAGATGGTGCCGGAAAGCGATTGCGTGATCGCGATTCCTGCGTCTTCTTCAGTGTGCAAGACGGGGCACAGCAAGTTCGCGGCCACGGTGACGAAGGTCGAGCAGCACAACGACGCCGCGGTCGTTCTCGAACTGGACGTCGATGCAACGGGCCCCGTGTTTCTGCCGGGCCAGTACGTCAACATCGACGTGCCGGGCAGCGGACAGCATCGTTCGTATTCCTTCTCTTCCGCGCCGGGCGAATCGAAGATCAGCTTTCTGATCAAGAAGATTCCGGGCGGCGTGATGAGCACCTGGCTCGAAGCCGCGCAAGCGGGCACGAAGCTCGAATTGACGGGGCCGCTCGGCAGCTTCTATCTGCGCGACGTGCAGCGGCCGTTGCTTTTCCTCGCAGGCGGCACGGGTCTCGCGCCGTTCCTTTCGATGCTGGAAGTGCTCGCGCGCACCAATGCGCAGCAGAAAGTACACCTGATTTACGGCGTGACGCGCGACCTCGACCTGGTGCTGGTCGAAGCGATCGAAGCCTACGCGGCGAAGCTGCCGAACTTCAGCTTCGCGACCGTCATTGCCGATGCCGATTCGAATCATCCGCGCAAAGGCTGGGTCACGCAGCACATTCCCGCCGACGCCCTCAACGATGGCGACGTCGACGTGTATCTGTGCGGGCCGCCGCCGATGGTGGACGCCGTGCGCAAGTATTTCGACGACGAAGGCGTGAAGCCCAACAGCTTCCACTACGAGAAGTTCACTCCGAACGTAGTCCAGAAGGCAGCATGATCATGCAACGATTCGCAGGCAAGGTCGTCGTCGTCACCGGGGCGGCGCAGGGCATTGGTCGAGGCGTAGCGCTGCGTGCAGCGGCCGAAGGCGGCAAGGTCGTATTCGTCGATCGTGCGGATTTCATTTCCGAAGTCGCGGCCGAGGCACAGGGCGCGCAAACGGCGGGTTTCGTCGCCGACCTCGAAACATATGAAGGCGCGAAAGCGGCAATGGATTTCGCCGCGCAGCAATTTGGCGGCATCGACATTCTGATTAACGGCGTGGGCGGTGCAATTCGCATGCGTCCGTTCGCGGAATTCGAGCCCGCGCAGATCGATGCGGAAATTCGCCGCTCGCTGATGCCCACGCTGTACACGTGCCATGCGGTGTTGCCGCATCTGCTCAAGCGGGGACGCGGCACCATCGTCAACGTTTCGTCGAACGCCACGCGAGGTATTCGCCGCGTGCCGTATTCGGCGGCAAAGGGCGGGGTCAATGCGATTACGCAATCGCTGGCGATGGAATACGCGGAGCAGAATATCCGCGTGGTCGCCACGGCGCCGGGCGGCACCGAAGCGCCGCCGCGCCGCATTCCGCGCAATGCCGCGGGCGACAGCGAGCAGGAAAAGGCCTGGATGAGCGAGGCGGTGCAGCAGGTCACCGAATCGACCTTCTTCAAGCGCTACGGCACCCTCGACGAACAGATCGCCCCGATCCTGTTCCTCGCGTCCGACGAGGCGAGCTATATCACCGGCTCTGTGTTGCCGGTGGCCGGCGGCGACACGGGCTGAGCCATGAACGCCTGGTCCCAACTCATGAAGGACGCCTCGCTGCCGGCGATTGTCGCCGGCAGCATTGCCACATTGATTTCATTTGCAGGCCCGCTCGTGCTCGTGTTCCAGGCCGCGCAGGGCATGCCGCATGCCTTGCTGGAATCGTGGGTGTGGACGATATCGATCGGCTCGGGGTTGCTGGGCATCGTGCTGTCGCTGCGTTACAAGGTCCCCGTGATCATCGCGTGGTCTGCGCCGGGTTCGGCGCTCTTGATCACCTTGCTGCCCACGGTGAGCTTTCCCGAAGCGGTCGGCGCGTATCTCGTCGCGAGCGTGGCGACCTTCGTGATCGGCGTGAGCGGTACCTTCGACAAGATCGTTTCGAGGCTCCCCGCAGGCATCTCCGCGGCGATGCTCGCCGGCATCCTGTTCGGCTTCGCAGCGAAGATGTTCGTCGTCCTGCCGGCGCAGCCTGTGCTCGTCGGCGCGATGTTCGTGGCGTTCTTTGTCGGACGCAGATGCTTCCCGCGCTATGCGGTGGTTGGCGTGCTCGCTGTCGGCGCGCTGGTTGCGATATTGGGCGGCAAACTCACCGGGCACGTACCTTCGTTGCAGTTCACCGTACCGGTGTGGACCACGCCGCGCTTCGACTGGCATGCTGTCGTCAACATCGGACTTCCGCTGCTCGTGGTGGCGCTCACCGGGCAGTGGATGCCGGGTATGGCCGTGTTGCGCAATAGCGGTTATTCGAAGCCGACGGCGGGGCCGCTGATCGCCTGGTCGTCGGCGGTGTCTGCCGTGCTTGCGCCGTTCGGGTGTCACGGGCTGAACCTCGCGGCCATCACCGCCGCGATCTGCACTGGCCACGAGGCCCATGCCGACCCGGAAAAACGCTACGTGGCGGGCGTTTCCGGCGGAGTCGTGTATCTCCTGCTCGGCTGCATTGCCGCGACGGTCTTGTCGCTGTTTGCCATGCTGCCTAAAGAACTGATTGCCGCGCTCGCCGGCCTCGCCTTGTTTCCCACCATCGCCAATGCGCTGGCTGCTTCGATGAGCGATGTGAAGGACCGCGACGCGGCCCTGGTCACCTTTATCGTCTCGGCTTCGGGAATGTCGCTGTTCGGTCTGGGGGCCGCGTTCTGGGGGCTGTTGTTCGGCGTTGCCGCGCACGCGCTGTTGCAATGGAAATTTGCTCGACTGGGCCAAAATTCACACGCGCTGAAAGTAAACATAGGAGACGACTGAATGACTGATCGCGAGGCGATTATTCCCGAAGGAATGGAAGCGGTTTACGAAAAAATCCGCTATGCGCCGGCCGTCAAGGCGGGCAACACGATTTATGTGTCCGGTCAGATTGGCCGTGACAAAGGCATGCAACTCGTGAGAGATCGCGAGGCGCAAATGGTGCAAGCCTTCGAGAACCTGAAAGCGGTGCTTTCCGCTGCCGGTGCGTCGCTGCGCGATGTCGTCGATCTGACGACGTTCCACACGGACATGCGTGACCTGCCGCTCTTCATGCAGGTGCGCGATCGTTATCTGGAGGCGCATCCGCTGCCTGCATGGACAGCGGTGGGCGCGCATATGCTGGGCGGCGAGTCTGGCTACATCATCGAAATCAAGGCGGTGGCCGTATTGCCTGCATGATGGCTCGCCTTGATGCAATCGGTAGCCGAGGTGCTCAATAATCAGAACTTGTGCCGGATCCCCACACGTAGCGAAATCTGCTTGTCGGTGGTAGACGGCGTAAGCCCGGTAATCTGCGCCACGGCGCTCTGACCGAGCGAATCGGTGCCGCTCGCCTTTTCATAGACCGCAAGCGTGTAGACATCCGTGCGAGCCGAGAGGAAATAGTCGAGCCCCGCACTAAAGAGGTTGTAGTTGGCGCCGTCCTTGCCGCCCGCGCCGCCGTTTCGCGTGTAGTCGTAAGCCGCGCCTGCCAGCAGGGAAGGCGTGAGTTGATACTTCGCGTTGACTTCCACGTTGTTGAACGCCGCAGTGCCCTTGTAATGCAGCGTGTTCGGCCCGGACGCGGAACCCATATCCTCGAAGCGCGTATTCGAATACGCGAGGTTCACATTGAGCGAGCCGAGCGTCACGCCAGCGCCCACGCCCGCAATCTCCAGGCGGTTCGCGGAGGCATAGCCCGCGAATACGGGGTTGCTCTGCGGGCTCGTCGCGCTGCCGAAGCTTCCGAGGTTGTTGGTCGTCGCCGGGCCTGCGTTCGGATTCGCGCCGAAAAACGAAGTATTCGGATTGCGGATGTTCAGGTAGCCCGCACCGAGCGAGAAGGGGCCATGCGAATAGGAAGCGCCAGCGCCCCAGATCCAGTTGCTCGAAAACGAACCGGGCGTACCGCCAAGGTTCATCATGGCTTCGACGGTCAGCCCACGGTAGTTGGCGCTGCGGAACTTGATCGAGTTGTTGATGCGCCGGGTATTGAGCGCGTTGTCGAGATCGCTCGGGTGTGACGTCATGTAGCCGCCCCACTGGGGCGCCGCGAGAAACGGTCCGTAGTTATCCACCACGGGATCGTACTGACGCCCCAACGTCACCGTGCCGATGGGGTTGCCCAAGCCGACATACGCCTGCCGCCCGAACATGGCGCCACCTTGATTGAGCACGCCGTTGTTGCTGTAAAAGCCGCTTTCGAGCACGAAGAGCGCCTTGAGGCCGCCGCCCAGGTCCTCGGTACCGCGCAAACCCCAACGGCTGCCCTGCAAACCGGCCGAGCCGCCTTCGATCATGGCGATCTGGTGTCCGCCCTGCAGGCCGCTTGCTGTCTTCGCGGTCTGCACGTTATTGGTGTAGTTGATACCCGTGTCGATGATGCCGTAGAGCGTCACGCTACTCTGGGCATGAGCGAAACCTGCAATTCCGCTTAGGATAACGAATGATATAAGCGACTGTTTCTTCATAAAAAAATCTCCTCCACGTGGAATATTGTTAGTTTGAAATGTTGCCGTTCGCAGGCCGCACGGTGCGGCCTGCAAATTCGAATCAATGACTTTGGTTGGCGACCGCGCCGTGCGTGTCCTGAACCTGCTTCTCGCTGATGCGGATAAAGAACGTCATAAGGAAAGCACCAACGAGCAACGCCGCAAGGAACAGTAGACCTGGCGTCGCGCTCTGGCCCGAGCCCTTGATATAGCCAATCGCAAACGGCCCGACGAACCCGCCCAGATTGCCCACCGAGTTGATCACCGCAATGGACACGGCTGCAGTCGAGCGTGTGAGAAACAGCGTGGGCAGCGCCCAGAACGGCGACTTGAACGCATAGAGTCCTGCGAGGCTCAGGCTGATCATCGCGATCGCCACATAGGGATTTGTCGTGAGTCCCGCGCCGAGTAGCGCGAGGGCGGCAATGCCGAGCGGTATGGCCGAGTGCAGGCGGCGCTCGTTACGGCGGTCGGAACTGCGCGACCAGAGCACCATCACGATCGTCGCGAAGATGTACGGCACCATGGCGATGAGCCCGACCTGCGTATGGCTCAGCGTCTTCGAGAAGCCCCTGATGATCTGCGGCATCCAGTAGCCCACGCCCAGACTGCCGCACTGGTACACGAAGTAGATGAACGAGAGGTACAACACTTTCGGGTTGGTCATCGCCTTGAGCGAGCCGAACTGTTTCGCATCGGGCCATGCCTTTCGGTCGCTGGCCAGTTCGCCCAACAGCCAGTCGCGCTCCTCGGGCTTGAGCCACTTGGCGTCGGCGGGCCGGTCGGTCAGCCAGAGGAAGCACATGACGCCGCCAATTACCGCCGGTGCGCCTTCGAGCACCAGCATCCACCGCCACCCGCTCCATTGGAACCAGTGGACGTTGTCCATCACCCACGTGCTGAGCGGCGCGCCGATGATGTACGAGACCGGAATCGCGGCAGTAAAGAGCGCGACCGTGGTCGCGAGTTCCTTCGCGCGGAACCAGTAGGTCAGATAGACGATGATGCCGGGGAAGAACCCTGCCTCGGCCACGCCAAGCAAAAAGCGCAAGACATAGAGCTGAGTGGCGTTCTGCACAAACGCGGATGCTACGGAAACGATGCCCCACGTCACGAGAATGCGCGCGATCCAGACACGTGCGCCAAACTTGTTGAGCATGACATTGCTTGGCACTTCGAACAGAAAATAACCAATGAAGAAAATGCCGGAAGCAAAACCAAATGCCTCACTCGTCAGCGACAGTTCGTGATTCATCTGCAGCGCCGCGTAGCCGATGTTCGCGCGGTCGATGTACGAGATCACGTAAAGGATGAAGACGAACGGAATGATGCGCCAGGCGATCTTGCGCACGAGCGCGCGTTCGTCGATTGCAGGGTTAGCTTGCATGAAGTTCTCCGCCGGCGGGCGTGCTCGCCGGGTGTCGCGTGAGTCGAAAATGCGTATCAGGCCTGGTGTTGCGAGAAGACCATGCAGACAGGGCTGCCCGACTGGGCAACGAAACCGGTTGGCGTGAGGCCGCCCGCGTGCGCATCGACAGAAAACGCGACGATGGTGTCGCTGTCCTCGTTGAGTGCGTACATGAAGTGCCCGTCCGGCGTCGTGGTGAAGAAACGCGGCGTCTTGCCCTGCGACGGCACGGCGTTCACCAAGTGCAGATGGCCGTTGGCGGGATCGACCCGGTACACGGCAATGCTGTCGTCGCCGCGGTTCGACGCATAGACGAAGCGGCCGCTGCGATCGACTTCGATTTCTGAAGCCCGGCTGTTGCCCGTGTACGTGTCCGGCACGCTCGAAACCACTTGCAACGGAGTGAGCGAGCCGTTCGCCGCGTCATAGCGATAGGTCGTGACCGTCGAATCGAGTTCGTTGACGACCCACGCGTAATGGCCCTGCGGATGGAACGCAATGTGGCGCGGCCCAGCGCCTTCGCGCGAGGCGACGAACGGCGGATTGGCCGGCGTGAGCTGGCCGTTCTCGAAGCGAAACGAGAACGTGCGGTCGAGTCCCTTGTCGGGAACGATCACGAAGCGGCCGCTCGGATCGAACGGATTGAAGTGCGGCTTCGACTGTTTCTGTTCGACACGATGCGGCCCGATCGGGCCTTCGAGATGCACGAGCTGCGTGAGCGGTTCGAGCGAGCCGTCCGCGGCGATGGGCAGAACCGCGAGACTCGAGCCGATGTGATTCGATACGACCACGTAGCGTCCACTCGGATCGATCGCGAGATGCACGGGGTTCTTGCCCTCGGTGCTTTGCTTGTTCAGGAACGTGAGCGAGCCGCTGGCCTTGTCGACCTTGAACGCGCTGATATCGCTCAGGTCGCCATGCACGGTGTAAAGACGCTCACCGTTTGCGCTCAGTGCCAGAAACGATGGGTTCACGAGATCTTTGACGAGTTGCACGAGCGTGAGCGCGCCGGTCTGAGTATCGACCTGATAGACGCTGATGCCATCGCCACGGGCGTTGCGTTCTCGCGTGGTGCGCGAGCCGACGTAAGCAAACATAGGGTTATTTCCTTTTAAAACTCGATGGCGCGAGGCCGGTTCAGCGGAGAAGGCCGGCAGCGGCGCGACACTGGACAGGGCAAGTACGCCCATCGATGCGCCCGCCTGTACGAGGCGGCGCCGCGCCATGTCCGGCGGCGCTTCGCGCTTGCCGTGGCCGATCTTCTTCATGGGGTTGTCTCCGGAAGATTGTGTTTGGGGTTTTCACTATGATTGCATTTTCACCTGGAAAAATGCAAAAATACAGTCATGGAAAACACCGACACCCCCCTCATCGCCAGACTCGCTGTCTCCGGCGCCGCACTGCGCTATGTCGATCTGCCCGCCGCGTTCGGCGCGGATCTGCGCGAACTGCCCGTCGTGCTGCGGCTGCTGCTCGAAAACGTGATTCGCAATACGGACGGCGAAGAGCGCGAACAGGCCGTCGCGGCGATCCTCGCGTGGCGCGAGCGCGCCACGAGCGAGCACGAAATCGCGTTCCAGCCCAATCGCGTGCTGATGCACGACACAACGAGCACGCCTGCGCTGGTGGACATCGCAGCCATGCGCGACGCGCTCGCGGAGGCCGGCGCCGATCCCGCCAGACTCAATCCCGTGCTGCCAGTCGATTCGTCGGTGGACCATTCGCTTGCCGTCGAGTACTTCGGCAAGCCCGATGCCGCGCCTCGCAATCTGGCGCTCGAATTGCGCCGCAACGCGGAGCGCTATCGCTTTCTGCGCTGGGCTTCGCAGGCGCTCACGGGCGTACGCATCCATCCGCCTGGCACGGGCATCATGCATACGATCAACCTGGAGCAGCTCGCGACGGTGGTCACGCGCGTGATGCGCAAAGGTGAAGAATGGGCCGTGCCCGATACGCTCATCGGCACGGACAGCCACACGCCGATGATCAACGGCATCGGCGTGCTCGGCTGGGGCGTGGGCGGGCTCGAAGCGCAGACGGTGATGTTCGGCATGCCGGTGATGCAGCGCATTCCCGACGTGATCGGTGTGCGTCTCACGGGTGCGTTGAAGCCCGGCGCGCTCGCCACGGATCTCGCGCTCACGGTCACGCAGCGTTTGCGCGCGATTGGCGTGTCGGGCGAATTCGTCGAGTTCTTCGGGCCGGGCGTTTCGACGCTCAGCGCGGGCGAGCGCTCGGTCGTGGCCAACATGGCGCCGGAATACGGCGCATCTACAGGCTTTTTCCCGGTGGATGCGCGCACGCTCGACTATCTGCGCGCAACGCATCGCAGCGAGCAAGCCGTGCAACTCGTGGAAGCGTTCACGCGTGCCGCGGGCCTGTGGTTCGATCCCGAGGCCGCGCCGCGCTATACACGCACGATCGATATCGACCTTGCGGGCATCGGCATGCATGTGGCCGGACCGCGCCGTCCGCAGGATCTGCTCGATTACACGGCGCTGCCCGACACGCTCGCGAAACTCGAATTCACGCCGAAAACGCAGCACGCAGAAATGCCGCGCCATCCCGTGGCGA
Organism: Paraburkholderia sp. JHI869; assembly: GCF_038900775.1. NCBI lineage: Bacteria > Pseudomonadati > Pseudomonadota > Betaproteobacteria > Burkholderiales > Burkholderiaceae > Paraburkholderia > Paraburkholderia sp. JHI869. The sequence continues at coordinate 26,024 of NZ_JAYMSC010000025.1, read as the reverse complement.
TCGCGGCAATCACGAGTTGCACGAACACATCGGATCCCGCGTTGCTGATCGCCGCCGGCCTCGTTGCACGCAAGGCGCGTGAAAAAGGGCTTTCGGTACCCGCGTGGATCAAGACGTCACTCGCGCCTGGATCGCCTGCCGCCGCTTCTTATCTCGAACGCGCGGGCTTGATCGACGATCTCTCCGCCGTGGGTTTCGACATCGTCGGCTTTGGCTGCACGACCTGCATCGGCAATTCAGGGCCGCTCACGCAAAGCGTGCGTGCCGCGCAGGCCGAAGGCAGCATCTATCCTGTTGCGGTGCTCTCGGGCAACCGCAATTTTGCGGGCCGCATTCATCCCGATCTCGATCTCGGTTTCATCATGTCGCCGCCGCTCGTCATTGCGTTCGCGCTTGCGGGCAACGCGGAAACTGACTTGAGCCGCGAGCCCGTACAACTCACTGCCGATGGCACGCCGGTCTTTCTGCGCGACTTGTGGCCCACGCGCGAGGAAGTGGCCGCCCTCGTCGAGCAATCGGCGGACCCCGAGGATTACCCGCGCGCGTTCGCAAAGGCGAGCCGCAATCCCGCGTGGCACGACCTCGATGCGCCTTCGTCAGCGCGGTTTCCGTGGGACCCGAAGTCCACGGCGTTGCGCCGCCCGCCATTCGCAGCAGCGGATCAGGGGAGTCAACTCGGAAGCTACCGCGCGTATCCGCTGCTCGTGCTTGGCGACGACATCACGACCGACCACATCTCTCCCGCGAGCGCGATCCCCAAAGACAGCTTCGTCGCCGATTTTCTGGTTTCGCGCGGCGACGACCGCAACGACCTCAACGTGTTCGCCTCACGCCGCGGCAACTGGGAAGTGATGATGCGCGCGGCGTTCTACAACAAGACGCTCGTGAATCGCCTGAGGCCGGGCATGCCCGTGGCGCATACGCTGCACGTGCCGAGCGGCGACGTGCTGCCGATTTTCGAGGCCGCGCAGCGCTACGCCGCAGCGGGGGACTCCGTCGTGCTCGTCGCAGGCGAGCGCTACGGCACGGGCTCGTCGCGCGACTGGGCCGCGAAGGGCCAGCGGCTGCTCGGCATTCGCGCGGTGCTGGCTGCGAGCTTCGAGCGCATTCACCGCTCGAACCTCATCGGCATGGGCATCCTGCCGCTGCGCTTCGCGCGCGGCACCGGCCCGGATACACTCGCGCTCGGTCCGGGTGATATGCTCGAAGTCGACGCGGACGTCGCCACGCTCGCGCCGCGCTGCGCAGTGCCCGTGCGCATCGTTCGCGCCGATGGGCGCGTCGAGTCGCTCGACGTGCGCGCGGCCGTGGAAACGCAGCTCGAATGCGCACTGCTGCGCTCGGGCGGCGTGATTCCGCTGATCCTGCAGAAAAATCTCGCGACCGTGGAGGGCTGACCGAACACCCTGCGCGGCGCTGCTAGCTGATAGAGACGATGGACCGATCCATAGCGACCCAGATTGTCGAACTCATCAAAAACGAAGGACTCGAGGCCGGCGCACATTTGCCTGCGCAAATGCTGGCCGACCGGCTGCGCGTGTCGCGCTCGCCCGTGAACGAGGCGCTTGCTCTGCTGCACGAAAAAGGTGTCCTCACGCGCGAAAAGAATCGCGGTTTCTTCGTGGCGCGTCCGGTCGTCCAGCCGGTTTCCGATGTGGTCGACGAATTGGGGCTCAGCGAAAACGATGTGGTGACGAGCGTCTACTTCCAGATCGCCGACGACCGCCTCAAGGGTGAATTGCCCGACACGTTCTCCGAGCAGATGATCCGCACGCGTTATGGGTTGACGAGCGCGCAGCTCAATTCGGTGCTGGGCCGCATCGGGCAGGAAGGTTGGGCCGAGCGCAAACCCGGTTACGGCTGGGAGTTTTCGCCCATGCTCACCACGCCGGACAGTCTGCTCAAGTCGTACCGGCTGCGTCTCGCGCTGGAACCGGCGGCGCTGCTGGAGCCTGGCTACCGGCTCGAACGCAAGGTGCTCGAACGCTGCCGCGAAGTGGAAAAGCATCTGCTTGCAGGCGGCATCGAAACCGATACCGCCGATCAGCTGCACGAGCGCGGTGTGCGTTTTCACGAGTCGCTGGTCGAGGCGTCGGGCAACAGCTTTTTCATCGACACGATCCGGCGCGTGAATCGCGTACGTCGCCTGCTTTCGTATCGTTCGATGCAGCATCGCGAACGTTATGCCGAGCATGCGAAGCAGCACTTGCATGTGCTCGAACTGCTGGAGCGCGAGCGCAACGAAGAGGCCTCGGAAGAATTACGTCAGCACCTGCTGCACACGCTCGATGCGCTTGCACGCATTCGCGAGATTTTCGAACCCTGATATACGTACCGCAATCCCCATGAACATCGATCCCGCCGTCGTCAAAGCCTTCGCTCCCACGGGCACGTTGCGCGCCTCCATCAACCTCGGCAATCCAATACTCGCGAATCGCGACGTGGCGTCGGGCGAACCGTTCGGCGTTTCCGTCGATCTCGCGCGTGCTTTTGCGCAGCATCTGGGCGTGCCGCTCGAGCTCGTCGTGTTCGATGCGGCCGGCAAGTCGGTCGAAGCCGTGAGCGACGAGCGTGCGGATTTCGGCTTCTTTGCCGTCGATCCCAAGCGAGGCGAAACAATCGCGTTCACCGCGCCTTATGTGCTGATCGAAGGCTTTTATCTGGTCCGCGACGATTCGCCAGTGCGCACCAATGCCGAAGTCGATCAACCGCATAACCGCGTGGCAGTAGGCAAGGGCAGTGCATACGATCTCTTTCTCACGCGCGAATTGAAGCAAGCGCAGATCGTGCGCGCGCCGACTTCGCCAACTGTCGTGCAAACCTTCCTCGAACAAGGGCTCGAAGTGGCCGCGGGCGTGAAGCAGCAACTCGAAGGCGATGCCGCGAAAGTGGGCGGCCTGCGTCTGCTGGGCGAACGCTTCATGGTGATTCGCCAGGCCATGGGCGTTGCGAAGAGCCGCGGTCCGCAGGCGGCCGAAGTGCTCGGCGAATTTGTCGAAACGATGAAGGCATCGGGATTCGTCGCAGAGGCATTGAAGCGTCATGGAATAGCGGGCGCATCGGTTGCCCCGGCTGCTTAAACGAATCACATCAAGCCCAAAATAGAGAGCGTATTAATAGAACAATCAACATGCTCCGAGGGCCGATTTCCTCAATGCATTCTCAATGCGGATAATCGGCTTTTCTCGCCGGCATTAATGCGCCATTTCGAAAGCATTATGTAATTTGTCCGGCGAAATTCACGCCCCGCACATTCCTTGGCGCGCGTCGAGCCTTGCCCGGCGCGGTTGTGCCATCGACGCCACGCCGCTCGAATTTCAACACCATTTTTATTTTCGACACCCTATGATGCGGGTGTTCGATTCGCGCCGTACTCGCCGCACGATCCCCATTTCGTCATTGCATTATCAACATCGATGAATTGCTCAATTCGCAATAATCATCGACGGATAGATTTTGGCTTTTGAATCTGCACCGAAATGGAATGGACACGCATGAGATTGCACGCCGATGGTGCCGGCCGCCTGAATTCGATGCATAAACCCACCGCCCAATCCGGAGCTTGAAAACATGAAAAAATCGCTACTCGCCGCGGCACTCCTGAGCGCCTTTGCTATTTCGGCGCACGCGCAAAGCAGCGTGACCCTCTACGGCCTGATCGACACCGGTCTCGTCTACACGAACAACCAGTTCGGCCACAGCAACTGGCAGCTGAACAGCAGCTCCACGCAGAACACGGTGTTCGGCCTCAAGGGTTCGGAAGATCTGGGCGGCGGTCTGCATGCGATCTTCAAGCTCGAACAAGGCTTCCTGCTCAATAACGGCGCCCAGGCATTCTCGGGTCTCGGCTTCGGCTCGCAAGCCTGGGTCGGCCTGCAAAGCGATCCGTACGGCACGCTCACGTTCGGCCGCCAGTTCGACGTGATGAACGACCTCGTGGGCCCGCTCACGGCGGAATTCAACACGTGGGGCGGCAGCCTCGCGGCTCACCCGTTCGAGAACGACAACCTCGCAGCGAACTCGGTGGTCATCAACAATTCCGTCAAGTACGCGAGCCCGACCTGGTACGGTGTGACGTTCGAGACGATGTACTCGTTCAGCAACATGGCCGGCGACTTCGCGAACAACCGTTCGTACGGCTTCGCCGTTTCGTATGCCCAGGGTCCGCTGAACCTTGCGGCCGGCTACCTGCAGTTCAACAACGCTGGCAACGGCAGCGGCGCGGTCACGAGCGGCGACACCAGCGCGAACTTCCTGGCTGAACGTCAGCGCGTCTGGTCGCTCGGCGGCAACTACACGTACGGCCCGGCTACGGTGGGCCTCGTCTGGAGCCATTCGCAGATCGACAACGCAGCAGGCGTGTACTCGTTCGGCACGGGCACCTATCTCGGCGCGAACGACAACTCCGCAGGCTCGCTCGCCGGTTCGCTGCGCCTCGACAACTTCGAAGCGAACGTGAAATACGCGCTCACGCCGGCATGGAGCGTTTCGGGTGCGTACACGTACACGCACGGCGCGTACAACGGCACGAGCCCGGGCTGGAATACGGCCATGCTGCAAACGGACTACGCTATCAGCAAGCGCACCGACTTCTACCTGGAAGGTGTGTACCAGAACGTGCACGGCGCGCCGGAAGGCTCCGTGCTCTCGCACGCCATGATCAACACGCTCTCGCCTTCGTCGACCGATACGCAGGTCGCCGTGACGGTGGGCATGCGTCACGCGTTCTAAGCGAGTTCAGCGAAGACGTTCGGCGGGCATCTGTCCCCGCCGAAGGTTCTCCCATGCGCGGCGGGTCTTCTCTCAAGGGGAGGCCCGCCGCGTTGTCATATCTGCACCCACGCAAACGCGGCTCCCCGATCTGGATAGTTGAAATTTTCAACTATTTGACTATACTGGCGTCCAGTTGGCGCACAGATGGGAGCACGCATTTGTATTCGGATTTCCTCACCTTCAGGCTCGATCAAACGAGCGCGCTGCTCATGGATCGCGCCAACGCGGTCTACCGCGAGCGCTGGGATCTCGACGTGCGCGCCATGCGCGTGCTGCGCATCATCCGGGCCGAGCCGGGCATCACGCCCAAGGCCGTTTCGCAGCGCGCGCTCATCGAAAAAACGCTGCTTTCCAAAACGCTCGGCGAACTCGAATCGCGCGGTCTGATTGGCCGGGGCACGCATGCCCAGGACCGGCGCAGCGTCGTGCTGCGCGTCACGCCAGAAGGCGCGAAAGTGGCGAATGCCTCCGAAAAAGCGGGCTCGAAGCTCGAATCCGAACTCGCCGCCGTGCTCACCGACCACGAGCGCAAGACCCTCGACCAGTTGCTCGCCAAGCTCGCGCAGAGCCTGATCGAGGGCGTTTGAGATCTCAGCGCGCACGCCGTACCTTGCACATCGCATTGACGCATTTATTGAATCAAGCATGAAGGAGCCGTCCATGCCAAATCTGGTCGAAACCGTGGCGCCCGCCATTGGCGCGCTGTTGCCCGAACTCGAAGCACTCTACAAGGATCTGCACCAGCATCCTGAGCTCTCGATGCAGGAGTTCCGCACCGCGGCGCTCGTGGCGGAGCGCATGGAAAAGCTCGGCTTCGAGGTCACCCGCGAAGTGGGCGTGACGGGCGTCGTGTGCCTGCTGCGCAACGGCGAGGGTCCGGTCGTCATGCTGCGTGCCGACATGGATGCGCTGCCCATGGCCGAAGCCACCGGCCTGCCGTATGCGAGCACCGTGACCGCAAAAGACGAAGAGGGCGTGCAGGTGGGCGTGGCGCACTCTTGCGGCCACGACCTGCACGTGACCTGGCTTCTCGGCGTGGCGCAGCTCATGGCGGCGCATCGCGACGCATGGAGCGGCACGCTGCTCGCCGTGTTCCAGCCCGGCGAAGAAGTGGGGCGCGGTGCGCGCAGCATGATGGACGACGGCATGAGCGAGCGCTTTCCAAAGCCCGATGTGATCCTCGGCCAGCACGTGATGGTGGGCCCGGCCGGCACCGTGGGCTATCGCAGCGGCACGATCCTCTCAGCGGGCGACAGCCTCAAGGTAAAGCTCTTCGGCCGAGGTTCGCACGGCTCGCAGCCGCAAACCTCGATCGACCCGGTGATCATGGCGGCTTCCACCACGCTGCGGCTGCAGACGATCGTCTCGCGCGAGATCTCGCCGCGCGAGACCGCCGTGCTCACGGTAGGCTCGCTGCAAGCCGGCACGAAGGAAAACATCATCCCCGACGACGCCACGCTCAAACTCAACATGCGCACCTTCGACGACGATGTGCGCGAGTACATGCTGGGCGCAATCCGCCGCATCTGCTGCGCCGAATGCACGGCCTCGAATGCGCCGCGCGAGCCGGAATTCACCACGCTGTCGAGCTACCCGCTCACAGTGAACGACGACGCCACCACGGCGCGCCTGCGCAAGGCCTTCGAGGCGCAGTTCGGCGAGCGCGCCTACGAGACGCAGCCGGCCGCCGCCAGCGAGGACTTCAGCGTGTTTGGCCGCGAATGGGGCGTGCCGTACGCGTTCTGGTTCATCGGCGGGACCGAGCCCGAGGTCTACGCGAAAGCGAAGGCCGCGAAGAAGCTCAATGAAATTCCGAGCAACCACTCGCCGAAGTTCGCGCCCGTGCTCGACCCCACCTTGCGCACCGGCCTCGAAGCGATGCTGTGCGCGGCCGCCGCGTGGCTTGGCCGCGAAAGCGAGGCGGCGTGAGCGTGGCAATCGGCGCGCACGTGGGCGCGCATCTCAACGCCCACGCGGCCTATACGGCGCTCGACCTGATCGGTACGTTCGCGTTCGCGATCTCGGGCGCCGTGGCCGCGCGGCAGCGGCGGCTCGATCTGTTCGGCATTGTCGTCGTGAGTTTCATGGTGGCGTGCGGCGGCGGCATCATCCGCGATCTGTGCATTGGCGCGGTGCCGCCGGCGGGGCTCGCCAACTGGGCCTATCTCGCGGTGACGTTGCTCGCTACGGGTCTCACCATCGCCGCGTATCCGCAAGTGCGGCGGCTGCGTCACCCGGTGCTGTTGTTCGATGCGATCGGTCTCGGGCTCTTTGCCGTGGCGGGCGCGCAGAAGGCGCTCGCCTATAGCCAGAGCGCGGAGCCGGCCATCATCCTCGGCATCGTGAGCGCGGTGGGGGGCGGCGTGATGCGCGACGTGCTGCTCTCGCGCGTGCCCGCCATTCTTGATCGCGAGATCTACGCTTCGGCGGCGCTGCTCGGCGCTTCGGTGCAGGTGGGGCTCACGTACTTGGGCTGGTCGACGTTCTGGACGCCCTGGGTGGCCGTGATTTCCTGCGTGGCGTTGCGTCTGGCCTCGCTCTATTTCGGCTGGCGTCTGCCCGTTTTCCACTCTGTGCGGGCCGCTCAGCCGCAGCCCACGCAGGGTGGCGACGCCGCGAAGCTCGCGGCAAAGGCGGATTCGCGGCACGACGCGCGCTAGCGTCAGCGGCCTTACGCCGCGCTATCGAACGCGATTTCCACGCTGCGCACCGCGCTGATCTTCGGGCCGAAGCTGCGGATATTCGAAAGCGTCGCGTTGTGGTGCGCGCGAATCAACGCCGCGTTCGCGTGCGACTTGTCGTGTGTGGTGTGGGCGTCGGCGGCGAGCGTGACCGTGAGGCCGTTCGCGGCGGCCCGCCGCGTCGTCGTGTCCACGCAGAATTCGCTCGCATAGCCGCAGATCACCACGTGCTTCACCGCATGCGCGGCGAGGAGCGCGCCCAGACCGGTGCCGAGAAACGAATCCGGTGTGCGTTTGCCGATGAGATGGTCGCTCGGGTCCGTCACAAGCGCGGCCGACAGCGCCCATGGTTCGGACCCGCGAACGAGCGCCGTATCGTCGTCATGCTGGATCAGCACGACCGGCGCACCCGCTTGCCTTGCGCGCTGCATCAGGGTGTTGATGTTGGCGCTGACCACGGCGATGTCGCCGGGCAGCGGTTCGGTGTCGACGAGTTCCTTCTGAAAATCGATGACGAGCAGCGCAGTGGTCATGGCGAAACGTCCGTGGGAAAGCGCTGATTCTAGCGCGTGAGCGTCATCCCTTCTCGCGAAACAGCGCGACGCCCGCGAGACTCACGATCCCGCACGCAGCTACATACCACGCCGGCGCATAGAAACTGCCCGTGGCTCGCCACAGGAAGCCCACTACAAGCTGCGCGAAGCCGCCGAAGAGCGTCACGCCCACCGCGTAGATGATGCCGAGCGAGGTCGCGCGCACTTCGGGCCGCAGCGCTTCGAGAATCATCAGGAATCCTGTGGGAGTCGTGAGCGTCATCAGACCGATCAGCACGACCACCACCACGAGCACCGTCATGGGCGTGGGCCACAGGGCGATGGCGCGAAACGCCGGGAACACGAGCGCGAGCGACACCACGCTCGCGCCCGCGAGCAGCCGCTTGCGATGGCTCACGCAGTCCGCGAGCCGCCCCGCAAACGGCGAGCCCACCAGCAGCACGACGCCCGCCGCCACGCCGCTCGCCGCGGCAGCAGCCTGCGGCATGCCGAGCGAGAGCGAGAGAAACGCGGGCAGGAAAAACACGATGGTGTACATCGTCGCCGTGCCGCCGATCACGAGCATCGTGCCCGCTACGATCTGGCGCAGTGGCAACTTCCGGCGCGTGGCCGAAGCGGCTTGCTGTGCCGATGGGGCAGCGTCATGGGCCTGCGGCAGTGTATCTTCAAGCCGCGTGCGCAGAAAGAAACCAAGCGGCCCGATCGCTAGACCGATGAGAAACGGCACGCGCCAGCCCCAGCTTTCGAGCTGTTCATGTGCAAGCGCTTTCGATAGCAGCACCGCGATCGCCGCGCCCGCCAGCGCCGCGCCGCCCTGGCTCGCCATCTGCCAGCTCACGAGCACGCCGCGCCGGCCTTCGCGGCCCGCTTCCATGAGCAGCGTCGTGGCCGCGCCTACTTCGCCGCCAGCCGAGAACCCCTGCAGCAAGCGCCCCAGCACGATCAGCGCGGGCGCGGCGAGGCCGATCCGCGCGTACGTGGGCGCAAGGCCGATGAGCCCGGTGCCGAGCGCCATCATCAGCACGGTGAGGACGAGCGCGGGCTTGCGCCCCGCGCGGTCGGCATACGCGCCGATGACCACGCCGCCGAGCGGCCGCACGACGAAGCCCACGCCGAACGTGGCGAGCGACATCATGAGCGAGCTGAACGCGTCATGCGCGGGAAAGAACAGCCGCCCGATGATCGCCGAAAAGAAGCTGTAGACGGTAAAGTCGAAGAACTCGAGTCCATTGCCGAGCGCGGCGGCGAGCACCATCGTGCGGCTGGTGCGCGCTGTTTTGTCCGCCGGTGTAGCAGGGCCAGCTTGCGCGGCGAGCGTAGCGTGTTCCTGTGCGAGTTTCATGATGAAGCCTTGTTCCGATGATGAGGCGCTGCGGTGGCAACGTCGTGGTGCTGACGCGCGGCGCAACACGCACGCCGCGCGCGATTCGGGAGCTAGCGGGTGCGCTTACTGGCTGCCCTTGATGCCGGCATTCGAGCGCACTTCGATCTTGCTCGTCACCGAATGCACGCCGCTCACGCCTTGCGCGACCGAGGTCGCGAGCGCGATCTGGTTTTCGCTCGCCACCACGCCCGAGAGCGTGATCGCGCCGTTATGGGCGCGCACACGGATGAACGTCGACTTGAGCCCTTGCTTACGTGCGGCGCGCAATGCGCTGCGCACATTCTCGGCGAGCGCGCGGTCCGTGGGCGCCGAAGCGGCCGTGGCGGGCGTCGCAGACGTGATTTGCGCCGCGCTGGCTTCGCTGCCGCCTTGCGCCCAACTGCTCACGCTCGCGGTGGCGAAACAGACGGCGGCGGCACAGCGCAGCATGGTTCGGTTCTTCATGTGTTTTCTCCTCTCTGTGTGAAGCCTGCGGCCCTTAGAACTTGTGATACATGCCCACGAGCACGAGGTGCGGCGACTGATACATCTGCGTGGTGCCGTCCGCGCCCGTATAGCTGTTGTTGATGTTGTCGACGGTAGGCTGCTGCGACGGATAGCGGCCGTAGGTCGGCGTCTCACCCGTGTTGTGGATGAGCGCGCCGCGCACATAGAGCGCAGTGCGTTTCGAGAGGTTGTAGTCGTAGCCGAGCGTAATGCCGTACGAATTCGAGCTAACTCCGGCAACCGTGCGATACGCCAGTTCCATGCGGAAGTCGTTGCGCTGCTGATAGCGATAGAGCCCGCCGAGCGTATAGAGCGAGGCCACGCGGTCGCCGGCGAGACGCGGCGCGAGGAAGCTGTAGCCCGCCGAGACCACGTAGTGCCCGGCGTCGTAGAGCACGCCCGCGGCGAAGTTATCGGTGCGCACGTATTGCGACGTCGTGAGCGCGTTGAGGCCGTAGTTGCCGACGTAGCTCAACGCGCCGAACAGGTGACCGTCGAAGTAATTGAGCACGAAGGACTTTGTCGTGATCGTCGGCGAGTTCGAGCTGGGGTCGTGCAGCGCGAGTGCGACCTGCGCGTTGAGCGGCCCGAACCACGGCGAGGAATAGCTGATCGCATTCGAAAGACGGCTTGCCTGATAGCTTGCGCCGGGGCCGAGATCGTAGACCCATGCCGTGAGGTAGGCCACCGTCGAGACGGTGCCCACCTGGCCGAACACGTCGATGAAGAGCGGCACGCCCACGTCGTCCTGCAGGCCGAGCTTGAGCTCGCCGGTCTTCGACGAGCCGAGGGCGACCCAGGCTTCGCGGTTGAACAGCGTGTTCGTGCTGCCGAGCTGGCCGTTCGCCGCGTTGAAGCCGCTTTCGAGGGCAAAGCGTGCCCGGTAGCCGCCGCCCAGGTCTTCCACGCCGTAGAGGCCGAACTTCGAGGTCCATTCGCCGCCGCTCTGTTGCACCCATGACGTTTGCGCACCCTTGGTGAAGCCCACCGACTGGTCCACCACGCCATAGAGGTAGATGCCCGGCGAGTAGGCGCCGCTCACTGCGTAAGGCACGCCCTGGAAATAGTCTTCGAGGAACAGGTTCGAAGCCTGCGCGAGCGCCGCGTGCGAAGCGCCCCCGAGTGCGGCGGCGCAGGCGGCGAGGCGCGCTGCGCGGGCCATGCGCGAAAGACCGGCACCCCGGCGCGGATAAGGCGTGATGCTGCTTGCTGACATTTATAGGCTCTTTAGGTTGGTCAGAAACTGCGGGGAGGGGCGGTGCGCGCGGGCGAGAAGCGGGTGCGCGTAGCCGCCGGAAAACGCCTCGATCAAACGTTGCGCAGATAGCGTTCGGTGAGGGTGACGAACCATGCGGCTCCCCAGACGAGCGCGGCGTCGTTGAAGTCGTAGCCGGGGTTGTGGACGCTGCAACCACCCACGCTGCCCACGCCATTGCCAAGCAGTACATAGCAACCGGACAGCTTCTCGGTCATCCACGAGAAGTCTTCGCTGCCCATGACGGCGTCGGGCATCATCGTGAGGCCGCTCTTGCCGACGATCGCCTCGATGGCGTCGATCGCGTGGTCGGTGGCGTTGCGCTCGTTCACGAGCGGCCGCGAGATCGCGCGGTAGTCCACGCTGGCCGTCGCGCCAAAGGACTGCGCCTGGTGCTCCGCAATGGCGCGAATGCGCGTTTCGAGCGTGTTGCGCGTTTCGCTGTCGAGCGCGCGCACGGAGAGCTGCAGCGTGGCGGTTTCGGGAATCACGTTGCCGGCCTTGCCCGAGTTGATCGCGCCCACCGTCACCACGGCGGCGCGCGTGGGCTCCACGTTGCGCGAGACGATGGTCTGCAGCGCCATCACGATGCTTGCGGCCGCAACGATCGGATCGCACCCTTGCTGCGGCATCGCGCCGTGCGCGCCGCGCCCGGTCACCGTAATCGTCACCGTATCGGACGAAGCCAGCATGCAGCCGTGGCGCACCGCGAAATGGCCCACCGGGAGGCCCGGCGCGTTATGCAGCGCGAACACCTGGTCGCATGGAAAGCGCTCGAACAGCCCCTCGGCGATCATGCGCGACGCGCCGCCCAGGCCTTCCTCGGCGGGCTGGAAGATCACGTTGAGCGTGCCGTCGAAGTCGCCTTGCGTAGCGAGATGGTGGGCCGCCGCGAGCAGCGTGGCCGTGTGGCCGTCGTGGCCGCACGCGTGCATGGTCTGGGCGACGGTGCTCGCGTAGGGCAGCCCCGTGGTCTCCTGAATGGGCAGGGCGTCCATATCGGCGCGCAGGCCGATCGCGCGCGTGCCGCTGCCGCGCTTCAGGCGTCCCACGACGCCCGTGCCGCCAATGCCCGTCGTGACCTCGTAGCCCCATTGCGCGAGCTTTTCCGCGACGACGTGCGACGTGCGCGATTCCTCGAAACCCAGTTCGGGATGGGCGTGAATGTCGTGGCGAATCGTGATGAATTGCTGCTCGTGCTCGCGAAGCGCCGCGAGCAGCGCCGTGCTGGTGTCCTGCGTCATGTGAAGAGTCCCCGAAGTGGCCGCCCGGTATGCGGCGGCCTTCGAGAACAGAGACTAAGGACGATCGGTCGAAATAAAAAAGCAAAAATCGGCATGTCGATAACCAGTGGTAATATCCACCGCATCATGAAAATCCACCAGCTTCGGGCGCTCGTCGAAATCGCGGCGACCGGCACCCTCAACGGCGCGGCGCGGCGGCTGCACGTCACGCAGCCGGCCATTACGAAAGCTCTGCGCGAACTGGAGGACGAATGCGGCGTGCGGCTGCTCGAGCGCAACCCGTGGGGCGTCGTGCCGACCGCCGAGGGCGCGGCGCTCCTCCAGCGCGCCCGCACTGTGGTGCGCGAGCTCGAGCGCGCCGAGGAGGACCTCGCGCACCTCAAGGGGCGGCGCGACGGCAAGCTCGTGATCGGCGTCACGCCCATTGCGGGCACGGGAGGCCTTGCCGAGGCGTTCGTCGAGTTCCGCCGCCACTGGCCGCTCGTGACGATCGAGTTCCGCGAGCTGGGCATCAACCAGTTGCGCGAGCAACTACGCAACCGCACGCTCGACCTCGCGTTCGGGGCCTTTCCGGTCAATCCCGGCGACGACATCGGCACGGTGAAGGAACTGTTCGAATACGACTCGGTGTTCATCACGCGCACGAACGGCGTGTTCGCGGGCGCGGCCACGCTGGCCGAATTGCAGGAAGCCGAGTGGATCCACACCGACGTTACCGACCACTACCCGAACATGTTGCGCGCGATGTTCGAGCGCGCTGGGCTGGAGCCGCCGCGGCGCGTCACGCGTTGCACGTCGTACGCGCTTTTCTACGGCCTCACGCTGCTCTCCGACGCCGTGTTCACATGGACGCGCCATTCGCTCCAGGAGACGGAACTGGGCCGCTCGTTCGTCGAGCTGGCGCTGCCCGACCGACCGCCGCCGCTGCGGCTCTACCTGTTCTCGCCGCCCGAGGCGCAGCTCACGCGTGCCGCCGAATACTTCGTAGACTGCATCGACAAGGTGTTGATGGCGCGACGGACCCGAGCATCAACTCGCGGTTAAGCCCCCGCAACTGAAGTCGCTACTCGGCGGTTTTCTGCGCGGCTATCGTTGGCTTTCCAAACCGGACTTCCAACGATTACGCCAGAGCCGGTGACGCCGCACGCGGGGCGCCACTGGCATGGGACCCGCCCATGACACCATCCGCTTCGCCGTCTTTGCCTGCCGACCCGGCAGCGCCTTCGTCCGCTTCCCCGCATACGGTTTCGCGCCGCCGCCAGCTCGTGGTGCTCGGCGCGCTGTTCGCCGCGTGGGCAGTGGCCTATACCGACCGCATCGTGATCGGCACGGCGATCATCCCCATCTCGCACGAGCTTGGACTGAATGACGCTGCGAAGGGTTACGTGCTCGGCGCGTTCTACGCGACCTATGCGCTCATGCAACTGGGCGGCGGCTGGCTTGCCGACCGCCTCGGCGCGCGCCGCGTGCTGGTGGGATGCCTCGCGCTCTGGTCGCTTTTCACCGCGTTGACGGGCGCGGCGTGGTCGCTCGGCTCGCTGCTCGCGTTCCGGCTGTTGTTTGGCGTAGGCGAGGGCAGCTTCGCGCCCGCCAGTTCCAGCGCGATCGTGCAGACGTTCCCGCTGCGCGTGCGCGCCCGCATGCAGGCGCTCTTGTGCAGCACCGTATTTCTCGGCGGAGCGGTGGGCGCGGCGGCGGTCGGCTGGACGATTTCACGCTTCGGCTGGCGGCAGACTTTCGTGCTGCTCGGCGTGCTCGGCGCGTGTGTGGCCGTCGTGATGCTCGTGGTGCCGGGGCGGCGTACGACAGCGCAAAATCAGGCGGCAGCGCCCGAGCCTCGCGTGCGGTGGCGCGATCTCGTTCGCACGCCGCTCGTCTGGCGCGTGGCGCTCACCTGGTTCGGCGCCTGCGTGCTTGCGCTCGGGCTGCAGGCGTGGCTGCCCACCTGGATCATGCGCACGCGCGGCATCGACATCGTGCATATCGGGCTGATCTCGGCCGTGCCGTTGTTCGCCAGCTTCATCGGCACCAATTTCGCGGGGCATTTCATCGACCGCTCGCCGCTCACGCGGCTGCGCTGGATGCTCGCCGGCGGCGCGCTCGCCAGCGCCGGATTCGCGGCGCTCATGCCGTTCGTCGCCTCGCTGCCCGCGCTGATTGCCTGCTGGACGCTGTGCATGCTCGCCTTCGATCTCGTCTATGCCAGCGTATTCGCCATTCCGCTCAAATGCTTTCCGGCCAGCACGGCTGGGCGAACGACGGGCCTCATCAATTTCGCGGGCCAGCTCGCGGGCGCGATTTCGCCCGTCGTGGTCGGCCGCCTCGTGGGCGGCGCACAGGGCTCGGGCTGGCTTGCCGCGTTCGCGTTTCTCTCGGGCGGCGCGCTGCTCGCCTTCGTCGTTGCGCTGGGCTGCGACTTTCGCGCTCGCAGCACCGCCTGAATGCATCGCCGTTTGTCTACGTTCCATCCTCATTCGCGAGTCTTGCCATGAAATGCTTTGTCGCCGGTCTGCTCACTGAGACCAATGCGTTCGTCAACCTGCCCACGAGCCTCGAAATGTTCATGCGCGGGCATCTTCCGCCCGGCAAGTGCCCTATGGGCGAGGCACCGATTGTGGGAGCTGAGCTCATGTGGAGTGCGAAGCGTCGCGCAGCGAAGGGCGAGTTCGAGCTCGTGGAGGGGAGCTGCTTTCGTGCGACGCCGGCGGGCCTCACGAGCCGCGAAGCCTATGTGACGCTGCGCGAGCGCATTCTCGACGAGCTGCGCGCAGCGCTACCCGTGGACGCTGTGCTTCTCGGCCTGCACGGCGGCATGATTGCGTTCGGCTATCCCGATCCCGAAGGCGACCTGATCGCGCGCGTGCGCGAAATCGTCGGGCGGGACTGCGTGATCGGCGTGGAGTTTGATCCGCACTGCGTCGTCAACGACCTGCGTCTCGACAACAGCGACGTGATCGTGCTGTACAAGGAGTATCCCCACACGGACATGGTCGAGCAGGCCGAACGCCTCATCGATCTCGTGACGAACATGGTGCGCGGCGCGCCGCGTCCCACGGCCTCGCTCTACGACTGCCGCCAGCTCGATTCGTATCCGACCACGGCGCCCGGCATGCGTGCGCTCGTCGACCGCGCGAAGGCGATCGAAGCCGATCCCGCCGCGGGCATCGTATCGATCTCGATCGTGCATGGCTTCATTTATGGCGACTCGCCGGACCTGAGCACGCGCGTGCTCGTCTATGCGCATGACAAAGCGCGTGGCGAGACCGTTGCACGCGAACTGGGCGAGGCGCTAGTCGCGTTGCGTGGGCAGACGGCTTCGCCGCTGCTTGCCATCGACGCCGCTATCGACGCGGGGCTTGCCAGTGCTGCGAGCGGCAAATCCGGCCCGGTCGTCATTGCCGACCCCACCGACAATTCCGGCGGCGGCGCGCCCGCCGACAACACCGAAGTGCTAGCACGCCTGATCGAACGCGGCGTGACGAACGTCGCGACCGGGCCGATCTGGGACCCGGGCGCGGTGCAATTGTGCTTCGGCGCAGGGCTTCATGCGGTGCTGCCGCTGCGCATCGGCGGCAAGGTCGCGCGCACTTCCGGGCAGCCCGTGGACGGCGGGGCCGAAGTCATCGGCCTCAAACGCGGCGCGTGGCAGCGCTTCGGCACGAGCCGCGTGGAGTGCGGCGACGCGGCGGCGGTGCGCATAGGCGGCGTGGAAATCGTGCTCTCGACCCAGCGTGCCCAGGCGTTCAGCCTCGAAGCGTTCGAACAGGTGGGTATCGACCCGCGCGAGAAGCGCATGGTCTTCGTGAAGTCCGTCAATCATTTTCACGCGCATTTCGCGCCCATAGCGAGCCAGGTGCTTTACGTGGATGGCGGCGGACCGTTGCAGCGCGATTATTCGAAGGTCGCCTGGAAGAATGTGCGCCGGCCGCTGTGGCCTGTCGATGCAGACGCGGCGCCGGTGCTGATTCGCTGAGCGCTCGTGTGCGCGGCAGGCGCGAGACGCAGTTATGGCAGACTGTGGCCCGCAATCACGCGCTCCCTCGGCCCTCACGACAAGCACCCATGAAGCACCATCAGATCCACGCCTTTCTCGCGCTCGCGGCGGGCGGCAGCCTCACGCGCGCGGCCACCTCGCTCAATCGCACCACGGCGGCCATCTCCAAGTCGATTCGCGAACTGGAAGGCGAGTTCGAAGTGCAGCTCTTCGAGCGCACGCCGCACGGCATGTCGCTTTCGGCGGGCGGGCGCGCGTTCCTGCCGCGCGCGCAGGCCGTGATCGCCGAGATGACGCGCGCCCACGAAGAGCTCGGCGCCTTGCGCGGACAACACGCGGGGCATCTGCGCATCGGCCTCACGCCGGCAGTATCCGTGCTGATGGCCCCGGACCTCGTGGCGCGCTTCATGCAGCAGCATCCCGCAGTGCGCGTGGAACTGTACGAATACCAGCGCGAGCAGATGATGCATCGCCTCGACGACGGCACGCTCGACGTCGCGCTGCACACGCAACCGTCATTCGCCGATACGCAGCCGGACAGCCGCTCGCAACTCGTATTCGAAACATCGTTCGCGCTCGTCGCGGCGCGCGACGGGCGCTACGCGCAGGCGCGCGCGCTCGGCGATCTGCAGGACGCGCTGTGGATCTTCACCGATCCGAACGGCGCGCAGCAGCGCTTCGTGAATCGCGTGTTCGTCGAAACGGGGCTCGCCGCGCCGGCGCGCACGCTCATGTGCACGGCTTCGGTGCCGGGCGTGGCGCTCGCGGTGAAGATGGACGCGCTCATGCTCGTTGCGCGGCCGGTCCTGCGCACGCGCACCGAGCTGGTGGAGTTACCGCTCTTTCCCGACTTGCCGGAATTGCGCGTGTGGTGCACCGTGCGCCACGCGGCCACCGCACCCGCGCAGGTCGGAGCGTTTCTCGAGGAGGCCCTGCGCTGGCAGGCGCGCGATTCATCGCACTGATGGCGGGCCGAGCGCTCGCCGCACCCTACGCTGCGCATGGTGCGGCGCGGCACGCAATATGCTTGGCGCCACCCGCGCCGTCGCGCGCATGCAACTGTGCGTCGTCTGCCGTCCAGCCAAAATGCGGAATTCTTCACCACGCGCTATGCTTTTTTAGTGCGCGATGTGTCCGCCATCGGACCGGGCGCGCAGGCTTGTCCGCACGTTAAACCACGTTATCCGCCCCGGCATGGACCGGACCAAGAAAGAAGACTCCACGAGGGAGCCAACGTGAAAACGACTCTGGGCGCAGTGGTGCTGCTCGCCGCCAGTTCGGCCGCGTGCGCACAATCGAGTGTCACGATGTACGGCCGCGTGGATGGCGGTATCGAATACCTCAATCACATCGCGAACGGCAACGGTGGCAGTTCGAGCCGCTGGAGCGCCGAAGGCGGCGACTGGGGCACCAGCATGTTCGGCCTGAAGGGCACCGAAGACCTGGGCGGTGGCAGCGCCGCGATCTTCAACCTCGAAACCGCCGTGCAGATCATGAACGGCACTACGGGCGGCGGCCGTCTCTGGTCGCGCCGCGCGTATGTGGGTTTGAAGAACGACACGTGGGGCCAATTGCAAGCTGGCCGTAATCTCTTCATCGACAGCGACGGCGTGTGGGCATTCGATCCGTTCGTGCAGCAGGCGGTGTCGTCGGCCTCGCTCGTGCGCGGGCGCAACTGGCAGCAAACGAGCAACAACATCGAATATCACAGCCCGGTGTGGAAGGGCCTCGACGTGCAGGGCCAGTATTCGTTCGGCAACCAGCCCGGCAACTTCAACGCCGGCGCCGAAGGCGAGTTCGGCCGCTCGGACGGCATCATGCTCTCGTACCACTCGACGCTGTTCGACCTGCGCGGCATCTACGACGAACTGCGCGATACGAGCGGGCGCTTCTCCAACATCTTCACGGCCTCGCGCGAATACTTCGTGGGCGGCAACCTGCGCGTGCAGAAGTTCAAGATCCAGGCCGCGTACACGCATTACTCCGCACCCGATTCGCCGCCCGGCATTTCCGATACCGCCGACCACTACTGGCTGGGCGCGACTTACCAGGCCACGCCGAAGTGGGCCGTGACCGCCGCGGGTTTCTACATTCATGTAGGCGAGGGTGGCGGCGACGCCTCGCACGACCCCGCGAGCCACGCCATGCTCTACGCGCTCGGCACCACGTATAACCTGAGCGCGCGCACGTTCCTGTATGGCACGGTGGCCTACGTGGACAACAGCAAGAACGGCACGTTCTCCGTGTTCGCCACGCCGCGCGACTCGAGCACGCCGACCAGCCCCATGGCTGGCCAATCGCAAACGGGCGCCTACGTCGGGATGATGCACGTGTTCTGACGCCACGCTTTTTTCGCCATCGCTGACGGCATTCTTCGAGGAAGGTTCAGATCATGGCCAGACTATCGAAACCGCTGGGCTTCATCGGCGTCATCTCCGTGCTGTTCACCTTGCTCACGGCGGTGTATCTGCTGACTGGCGGAGCGTGGCTCATGTCGCTCGGCGGCTCGCCGTATTACGTCGTGACGGGCGTGCTGCTGCTCGTCTTCGCGTGGCTGCTGTGGCGCGCGAGCCCGTCGGCGTTCGTGCTCTATGCGATCGTGCTGATCGGCACGGCGATATGGGGGCTCTGGGAGTCGGGGCCCGACTTCTGGGCGCTCGTGCCGCGCTCGGGCGTGCTGGTGGTGTTCGGCATCTGGCTGCTCGTGCTCATGAGCTGGCACCTGGAGCGTCCGCGCCAGTTCGGCGTGCTCTCGCTCGTGGTCGGGCTGCTCGTGTGGGGCGCCGTGCTCGTCTATGCGCACTTCAACGACCCGCAGCAGATCAACGGCTCGCTCGCGGCGGTGAGGGCCACGCCCGCGCCGAACGTCGACGGCATCGAGCCATCCGAATGGCCCGCGTATGGACGCGACCAGCAAGGCACGCGCTATTCGCCGCTGCAGCAGATCACGCCCGACAACGTGCACAATCTCGAGGTAGCCTGGACCTTCCGCACGGGCGACACGAAGGGCCCCAACGATCCGGTCGAAATCACCAACGAAGTCACGCCGATCAAGATCGGCAATCTGCTCTACCTGTGCTCGCCGCACCAGATCCTGTTCGCGCTCGACGCGCAAACGGGCGAGCTCAAATGGAAGTTCGATCCGAAGCTTCAGGCTGATCCCTCGTTCCAGCACGTGACCTGCCGGGGCGTGTCGTTCATCGATCTTTCGGCGGCGTCAGTGAACGCCGCGGCGGCGGCGCTGGGCGCGACGGCGACGACGCCTGTGGCCGCGTCGGATGCCGCCGCGGCTTCGGGAACCGAGGCGGCGGCGCCAGCCAGCGATCCCGCATCGGCTACTGAAGCCGCCGCGCCTGCAAGCGATGCTCCGGCCGCTGCAACACCTGTTGCTGCCAAAGGGACGTGCATGAAGCGCATCCTGCTGCCCGTGAACGATGGCCACCTCTACGCGCTCGACGCGATCACGGGCGAGCGCTGCGCGGGCTTCGGCAAGAACGGCGACCTCGACCTGCAGCACGCCATGCCGGTCACGACGCCTGGCATGTACGAGCCCACTTCGCCGCCCATCGTCACGAGCAAGGTGATCGTCGTCGCGGGCGCCGTGGAGGACAACTTCTCGAACCGCGAACCCTCGGGCGTGATCCGCGGCTTCGACGTGCGCACGGGTGAACTGCTGTGGGCGTTCGATCCGGGCGCAGCGGACCCGAACAAGATTCCGGGCCCGGGCGAGCACTACGTGTGGAATTCGCCGAACTCGTGGGCGCCGGCTGCCTACGATGCGAAGCTCGACATCGTTTATCTGCCGATGGGCGTGAAGACGCCCGACATCTGGGGCGGGGACCGCACGCCCGACCTCGAGCGTTACGCAACGGGCCTGCTCGCGCTGCACGCCTCGACCGGCAAGCTCGCCTGGTTCTACCAGACGGTGCACCACGACCTGTGGGACATGGACCAGCCCTCACAGCCCACGCTCGCCGACATCACCGACAAGGACGGCAAGACCGTGCCCGTGGTCTACGCGCCCGCCAAGACAGGCAACCTGTTCGTGCTCGACCGCCGCACGGGCGAACTCGTGGTGCCCGCGCCGGAAATGCCGGTGCCGCAGGGCGCGGCGCCCGGCGACCACGTCGCGCCCACGCAACCGTTCTCGCAACTCACGTTCCGGCCATCGAAGGACCTCACCGACGCCGACATGTGGGGCGCCACGATGTACGACCAGCTCATCTGCCGTGTGATGTTCCACAAGCTGCGCTACGAAGGCACGTTCACGCCGCCTTCGCTGCAAGGCTCGCTCATCTTCCCGGGCAACCTCGGCATGTTCGAGTGGGGCGGCCTCGCCATCGACACCGACCGGCAGATCGCCGTGGCGAACCCCATCGCGCTGCCGTTCGTCTCGCGGCTCATTCCGCGCGGACCGGGCAACCCCATGGAGCCGCAGCCGGGCGCGAAGGGCAGCGGCACGGAGGCGGGCATCCAGCCGCAATATGGCGTGCCTTACGGCGTGACGCTCAATCCGTTCATGTCGCCGATCGGGCTGCCGTGCAAGCAGCCGGCGTGGGGCTACATCTCGGCCGTCGACCTCAAGACCAACCAGATCATCTGGAAAAAGCGCATCGGCACGACGCGTGACAGCTCGCCGATACCGGTGGCCTTCCGCACCGGCATGCCGATGCTGGGCGGCCCGATGGTGACGGCGGGCGGCGTGATCTTCATCGGCGCGACGGCGGACAATTACCTGCGCGCCTTCGACGTGAACAACGGCGCGCGGCTCTGGGAAGCGCGGCTACCCGCGGGCGGCCAGGCCACGCCGATGACGTATGCCGTGAATGGCCGGCAGTTCGTCGTGATCGCGGCGGGCGGGCACGGCTCGTTCGGGACGAAGCTCGGCGACTATGTGATTGCCTACGCGCTGCCGAAGCAATGAGTCACGCGCGAGCCGCCCGGCAGCACAGGGCGGCCGCGGCTTTCCGCTTAGTCACGCGGCGGCGGGCGCTGCGCCAGCGCCTGCTGCTTCTCATGCAGCATGCGACGCACCGCTCGTGCGCCTCACGCCTTTTGCCTACATGAATCGAACATTGCGCGCGGCGCGCGCCTGGGCGGTGTTGTCTGCGGCAACCTTCGCCACCTTGCACACGACAAGCGCACACGCGCAAAGCTCGGTCACGCTGTACGGGGCGCTCGACACGAGCATCGAAGTGACGAACCCGGGCGCGGGCTGGGTCGCGCGCATGGACTCGGGTGCGTATCGCGGTTCGCGCTTCGGCCTGCGCGGCGTGGAAGACCTCGGCGACGGCATCAAGATATTGTTCGAGCTGGAAAACGGCTTCGGCTCCAATGACGGCACCTTCGCCGTAGCCAACACGATCTTCAATCGCCAGGCGTGGATAGGTCTCGGCACGCAGTGGGGCACGCTGCGCCTGGGGCGGCAATATTCGCCGATCTACATTCCATTCAAGGGGCAGCTCGACGCGTTCGGCGCGGGCACCATCGCATCGGGCCTCAACAATCTCTCGAAGATCACGCCCTACGAAAGCAACGCAATCACGTATCTATCGCCGGATATATACGGCTTTTCAACCACGCTGATGGCCTCGCTGCGCGATCCCTCCAGCGGCAGCAACGGACTCGCCGGCAATATCGAAACGGTCGAGTGGCGGCACGGACCGTTTCGTATTTCGTATGCGTATCAACAGCAAAACGGCGCGGGCGCACTGCGCGCGAATCTCGGAGGCATGTCGTATGTATTAGGTCCCGTGACGGGTTTTCTCGCGTATTTCAACGGCGACGGCGGCACGCCGCGCCTTCACAACAACGGAGTCTCGGTCTCGGCGCGCTACGCGATTACCTCGCGATTCCGCGCGTCGCTGGGCTACGCATGGGTGCACGACCTCTCTAGCGCCGATAACGACGCCGACCAGTTCAGCGCCGCCTGCGAGTACGACCTCTCGAAGCGCGTGCTGCTTTACGCGAGCGCAGGGTGGCTGCGCAATCACAACGATGCCACCTTCACGCTGCGCGGCGTGAACGTCACCGGCCTGCCGCCTTCATGGCCGGGTGCGCCTGTGCGCGGCGTGCAGTTTGGCATGATCGACCGCTTTTAAAAGGGCCACCTGGTCGTTAGATATGCTGGCGTCGCGCTGCGGGCCGCAGATGCACGCGGCGTGGCGCATGGCCAACGATTCGGCCGGACCATGGCTTGTGCGCGCACTCCCTCGTTGCTATCATGCGCCTTCCATTCCTGCACACCGGACTCCAGCCAAAGTGGACAACTAAGCTTTCCCCCAAAAATGTATTCGCGCCAGCGTCAAGCACGCCGCGCGAATGGTTTCATACATTCGGGAGAAGCTTATGGCTCGAGTCACGCCAGCCGCGACGCTTGTCGCACTCCATCACATTTCGTACCGGTTCGATAGCGGCATCACGCTATTCGACGCACTAGACCTCGTTCTCGATCGCGTGCCCACGGGTATTGTCGGCCGCAACGGCGTCGGCAAAAGCATGCTCGCGCAACTGATCGCGGGGCGAATCGAGCCGACGTCCGGTTCGATCGATCGGCACGCTCGGGTCGCGTTCGCGGCGCAGCAACACGCCGATGCATCGCACGATACACAGACCGTTGCGCAAGTCGCGGGACTCGATGCACCGCTCGCAGCGCTGGCGCGGCTGGCAAATGGCAATGCCGAAGCAGGTGATTTCGATGTGATCGGCGAGCGCTGGGATCTCGCCGCACGCCTGCGCACGGCGCTCGATGCGGCCGGGCTCGATCATCTGGAGTCCGACGCATTGGCGCGAACGCTCAGTGGCGGCGAACTGGCGCGCGTGACCTTGATCGGCGCGCTGCTAGCGGACGCCGGCTTGCTCGTGCTCGATGAACCCACCAATCACCTCGACGCCGCTGGCCGCGCGTGGCTGCGCAGCACGCTTGCCGGATGGCGCGGCGGCCTCGTCGTCGTGAGCCATGATCGTGCACTGCTTGCGCAGATGCAGCGCATTGTCGAGGTCACGCCCAAGGGCCTGCGAATCTATGGCGGCAACTATGCCAGCTACCGCGCGCAGCGCGATGCGGAACACGAAGCGGCCAGGAGTGCGCTCAGTCATGCGCGCACGGAACGCGAGCGCGCCGCGCGCAGGCTCCAGCGCGAACACGACACGATTCAGCGCCACGCCGCCGGCGCATTGCGTGATGCCAGGACGGCCAACTTGTCGTCGATGGCGAAGGAGGGGATCAAGGGCGGTGCGCGCAATGTGATGGGGCAGGTCAGGGCCGAGCACCGCGAGCACAAGGAGGCGCTTGACGAGCGCGTGACCGAGGCCGCAGCGCGCGTCGAGCCCGACGCGCCCGTGCTCGTGGCGTTGCCAGGCGCAGCGGTTAGCGCACGCCGCCAGTTGTTCACGCTCGAAGAAGTCGAGTTGCCGTGGCTCACGCACGGCGATCGCGCCGCCGCGCTCACGTGGTCGTGCAGCGGCCCCGTGCGCGTGGCGCTGACAGGTCCGAACGGATGCGGAAAGTCGACGCTGCTGCGCCTCATTGCGGGGCAACTCGCGCCCGATGCGGGGCGCAGCGTGACGCATGTCCACTGCGCCTACCTCGACCAGACGCTCGCGCAACTCGACCCCGACCGCTCGATCGTCGAGCAGCTCGGCTTGCTCGACACGCCGCTCGCAGAAGGTGAACTTCGCAGCCGGCTCGCGCTGCTGCAACTCGATGCCGCACGCGTGACGCAACCTTCGCGCCACCTGAGCGGCGGAGAGCGGTTGAAAGCCGCGCTCGCCTGCGCACTCTGGCGCGGCACCCCAGCGCAATTACTGCTGCTCGATGAGCCGACCAACCATCTCGACCTGGAATCCGTGCGCGCGATCGAAGGGGCGCTAGCGGACTTCCCGGGCGCGCTGATCGTAGTTTCGCACGACGCCGATTTCATCGCCGCGCTAGCGCCGACGCATACGATGCAATGGAGCCGCGAGGGATGGCGCTACGATCCCGTGATCGGATCCATCGGATAACGAATCGATTTTCCGGACCGCGCATGGACCTAGAATCGATACGTCATCGCCACCTGCGCCACGGGATACCAGCGATACCGTTCGACATTCTCGGCGAGCTTTTGCTCCTCGTCCTGAATGTCGTCCGGACCGACGAATAGCTGGTAGATCTCCGGCACGTTATACGCGAGGTGCGGGCGCCCGTAGGCAACGCCAAGGTCGGCTGCGAAGCCGAAACCGCACTTGACCTGCTTGTGCCCGTAGCCGACGCCGAGGTAGGGCATCACATGCGGAAGTGTGGCCTTCGCGGTTGGCGCGCCGCCTACTGCCGGCACGTAGGCGTTGCCGATCTTGTAGTTGCCGTCCGCGTTGGGGGTGGCCGTGGCCGTGAGCGTGTCGCTGTTGAAAAGCGCGCCGCTCGTCACGCGAAACGCGCTCGATGTGAACGGGAACAGGTCCAGATAAAGACCGCCTTGCGCGAGGCTCAGATGACCGTCGTAATTGTTGTCGTCCACAGTGAAACTGCGGCCGAAGGCGAGGCCCTGCGCCTCCGCATGCACACCCAGATGCGGACTGAGATTGAGTGCGCCCCCAAGACCCACACCGAGCGTGCCGCCTGTAGCATAGATTTCCTGTGCCTGCGCTGCACCCACCGTGCAGGCGAGCACCACGACGCCCGTTGCCACGCGCGCCACCTGATACATCGTCATACTTACTGATTTCACTGCCGATCTCCTGGAATCGGCAGGCGATTTCACTGTGTGCGAGCCGACAGAGGTGACTTTACGGCGCAAGCGTGGCATTCAATTGGGCGAGATACGGGGACTTGAGCAGCCAAATCGCTCCTGCTGCGTTACACCGATTCGACCCTGTCGTGACGGCCGCAAAAACCCGGTAAAACTTGCTTTCATTGGCGCTAAAACGTGACGACAAGGCAGTTCACCTGGTTGTATCCGCAACTGCCTGGTGCAGGACCTCACGAATGCAACGACGTTTCGCAGTGCCTAATCGAAGGCCGTGCAGAGGCGCTCGATCGGTACCGCGATCAGTATGCAGATCGAAAAGGCGAGACCGAAAGTAAAGGCTACGGAAGCGGTCGCGCCGCACCACGCGATGAAACGCCGTGCGTCGTGCTTTTCCTTCGCGACGTAGGCAATCTTGCGCCAGGCGCAACCCGCGGCGTAGGTAATGGCGAGCGCGAGCACGAGCGCGCAGACCGAGGCAATGCCGAGGATCCACTGCGTGCCGTGCCATGTCGGCACCGGAGCCTGTGAGACCGCGTCGGCGCAGGCCGTGTCAACGAGCGTGACGCCGAGTGCCAGATGCAGCAGCCAGATGAGCGGCACCGCGCACAGACCGAGCCATCCGGCGACGCGCTGCGCGCGCGTCGGCGCTGGATTCGAGTCGGTGCCGGGGGATTGCCCGGATCTGGGGGCCGGCGTCATGGGTTCCTCCTGTGAGGCGGCACGGGGTTCGCCGCGCAGGAGGTGTGCCTGGGTGGTGTTATGTGATTTTACATAACATAAATTATCGACGTTTTCGATGTAGGAGCTATATCCTAATGTCGTGTTCTGGCTATTTACAGATGTCGTGTTTTTGACCACTGGCATGCTGGTCGGCTCGTGCGAACTGCGGAGCCAGCCATGCGACCAGGCGAACTGGTGACACTG
>NZ_JAYMSC010000024.1:0-143588 GCF_038900775.1 Paraburkholderia sp. JHI869 | reverse complement strand
ACTTACGTTCTCTCGGTCTCCCATCGGTTAGCCGGTAGTCGACCAACCGATCCGAACCGCCGTGTACGGACCCGTACGCACGGTGGTGTGGGAGGGGTCGGGCCGCGAGGCCTGCCCCTATCCCGATCGCCCGCGCAGTTCGTGCGTCGCGGGTGCAAAAGCAAACGGCGCCGCATTATTGCGGCGCCGTTGTTCGTTGAGCGCGTCGTTCGGGTTGGTCGGGACTACTCGGGACGGTGGACGATTTCGTCGTGATCGCCGTGATCATGATCGTGGTCGTCGTCGTCGAGCTCCCAGGACGGGAACGGGTCGGCGTAGTCCAGCCAGGCTTCCGGGCCTGCCGCGTATTCCTTATCGGTGAGCAGGCAAGCATCGAGCTTCGCGCGCCAGGCGTCGCGGTCGAGGTCCACGCCGATCATCACCAGTTCCTGGCGGCGGTCGCCGATGCTCGGGTCGTCGAGATCGCCTTGCCAGTCGGCGGCGATTTCCTTTTCGAGCTCGGCGTCCTGCGGCCATTCCTCGCGCGGCAGCGCCGCCCACCACGTGCCCGCGGGACCGTGACGGCACACGCCGCCTGCCTGCGAAAGCGTGCCCGTTACGTCGTTGCGCGTGGCGAGCCAGAAGAAGCCTTTCGAGCGCAGCACGCCCTTCCACTCCTGGTTGAGCAACGCCCAAAAGCGCTCGGGATGAAACGGGCGGCGCGCGCGATACACGAAGTTGCTGATGCCGTACTCGTCGGCTTCGCTGCGCGGCGCATGCGTATGCGCGGGATCGTGGCAATGCGCCGGGTCGTCGCAATGGTCGTGTTCATGCAGCGACGCGAGCCAGCCCGGCGCGCTCGACGCCGCGTCGAAATCGAAGCGGCCGGTGTTGATCACTTCCTCGAGCGGCACGTTGCCGAAGCGGCTCACCACCTGCACGGCGCGCGGATTGATGCGCGCGAGAATGTGCTGCAAGCGCGCGAGTTCGTCGTTGCTCACGAGGTCGGCCTTGTTCAGCACGAGGACGTCGCAGAACTCCACCTGATCGACGAGCAGTTCCACGATCGCGCGGTCGTCTTCCTCGCTCGCCGCGACGCCTCGCTCCGCGAGCTGGTCGGCGCTCGCGTAGTCGCGCAGGAAGTTGAAGGCGTCGACGACCGTGACCATCGTGTCGAGACGCGCGAATTCGTCGAGGGCCACGCCGTCGTCGCCGGCAAACGTGAAGGTTTCCGCGATCGGCATGGGTTCGGCCACGCCGGTCGATTCGATCACGATGGCGTCGAAGCGCTGGTCGGCGCGCGCCGGGTCGGCGAGGCGCTGGATCTCGGTGAGCAGGTCGTCGCGCAGCGTGCAGCAAATGCAGCCGTTCGACATTTCGACCACGCGCTCTTCCACGCGCGAGAGCGCCGAGGCGTCGCGTACGAGCGCGGCGTCGATGTTCACCGACGCGAGGTCGTTGACGATCACCGCCACGCGCAGGCCCGCGCGGTTCGAAAGGATATGGTTGAGCAGCGTGGTCTTGCCCGCGCCCAGAAAACCGGAGAGCACGGTGACGGGCAGTGGCGGCTGGTTCATCGCAGTTGGGATGCAGAAAGTGAGTCGGGAGGCGCGCCGCGGGTAAGGATCGAAATCCTCGTAAGGGAGTGCGGCGCCAGCCAGCATTTTGCACCATGCACGCGCGCGGCGCAGGGCGCGCGTGCCGCCCCATTCAGGGAGCGAGCACGCGGCAAGCGCTCGAGCGCGCTACTGCATGAGATGCCACTTGCGCAGAATGTCGGCGATTTGCTGCGCGTACTGGTCGCGCAGCGTTGGCGTTTCGGAATGGTAAGCGCCGATGGCGGCCCACGTGTTGCCGTACTTGTTCATCTTCTGGCGCAGATGCCACGCGGCGATATAGACGTTCTTGCACGGCTCCATGAGCGTGCTTTGCGAAATGCCGTACTGCGAGAGCACGGGCAGATGCACGGAATTGATCTGCATGACGCCGTAGTCGATCGAACCGTTCGCATTCCTGTGTACTGCGTCGGGGCGGTTGTGCGACTCCTGCCAGGCAATGGCGCGCAGGATCAGCGGATTGACCTTCTGGTAGCGCGCGGCCTCGTCGAAACAGTCCGCGTGCGCGAGCGTGCTGGCGCTCGCGGCGACGAGCACCACGGCGGCGACAAGCGTAGCGGACCAGATGTTCTGCATGGCAACTCACGCGCAAGCTGACGAAAGGACAAACAAGGAAGCGAATGGCGCACCTGAAGGATGCCGCAATCTCTCGCCGACCGCCCTGTTTTCTGGCCAGCAATGCGGGAATTCCCACACAAATAAGGGGGAAACGTGCGTTGGCCATCCTTCGGGCCGCTCGTATGATACCGGTCACCGATGACGCGTCAAGCTAGCCACCCGGACAAGGCGGCCGCATGCTTACAAATGGCTTGGGATTCATGGCTGGCGCGACTCGGGCATTAGAAGAATTCCCCAGAGACCCATTTTTTGTGACAAATTCGACACGAAAAACTGCTACTGTTCCATCTTTTGTTGACTAACGGACGTCCGGGCTGAGGAGAGCCGGCGCCGACACTAGTCAGAAAAGCACAGGCGAGTCGGCTCCACAGCCGCACGTCGAGGACGAATAGCCGCGCGCGTCTGCCGCTGGCTTCGATAAGACACCCATGAGAAGAAATCGTATGGCTTTGCGTCGCGTCGCCACGGCGCTGCTCGTGAGCGGACTCATTTCGGCACAACTTGCCTATGCGCAGGTCACGCTCAATTTTGTCAACGCCGACATCGACCAGGTGGCGAAGGCAATTGGCGCCGCCACCGGCAAAACGATCATCGTCGATCCCCGCGTGAAGGGGCAGCTCAATCTCGTCTCCGAGAACCCCGTACCTGAGGACCAGGCGCTCAAGACCCTGCAGTCGGCGTTGCGCATGCAAGGCTTCGCGCTCGTGCAGGATCACGGTGTTCTGAAGGTCGTGCCCGAGGCCGACGCCAAGCTCCAGGGCGTGCCCACGTATGTTGGCAATGCGCCCACCGCGCGTGGCGACCAGGTGGTGACCCAGGTGTTTACGCTCAGGCATGAGTCGGCGAACAATCTGCTGCCGGTGTTGCGCCCGCTCATCTCGCCGAACAACACGATCGCCGCCTACCCGAGCAACAACACGCTCATCGTGACCGACTATGCGGACAACGTGCGCCGCATCGCTTCGATCATCGCCGGTGTGGACTCGGCCGCCGGCCAGCAGGTGCAGGTGGTGACGCTGCACAACGCCAATGCGCTCGACATCGCGCCGCAGATTGCGAAGATGCTCGACCCGGGCGCGATCGGCGCCTCGGACCCGTCGCTGAAGGTTTCGGTTATCGCCGACCCGCGCACCAACTCGCTGATGTTGCGCGCCTCGAACGCGCAGCGCCTTGCCTCCGCGGTCCAGCTCTCGAAGCAGCTCGACGCGCCGACCAGCATGCCGGGCAACATTCACGTCGTGCCGCTGCGCAACGCGGACGCCACGCAGCTCGCCAAGACGCTGCGCGGCATGCTCGGCAAGGGCGGCAACGACACGTCGTCGTCGGGCAACGCGAACGGCTTCAACCAGAGCGGCAACAGCGGCGGCGGCAGCAACACGTCGACGGGTACCTCCGGCACGCCGCCGCTACCGTCGAGTTCGCTCGGCGGCGGTTCGTCGATGGGCAGTTCGCTGGGCGGGGGCAGCTCGTACGGCGGCGGCGGCAGCGGCAGCAACGAAGCACCGTTCCTCGGCGGAGACAAGGACAAGGGCGACGAGAACCAGCCGGGCGGCATGATCCAGGCAGATGCCGCGACCAACTCGCTGATCATCACGGCGCCTGACGCGGTCTACCGCAACCTGCGCGCCGTGATCAACCAGCTCGATGCGCGCCGCGCGCAGGTCTATATCGAAGCGCTGATCGTCGAGCTGAACTCGACCACCAACGCCAACCTGGGCATTCAGTGGCAGGTCGCGAACGGTAATCTGTATGCGAACACCAATCTCGCCACCGGCAGCGGCAACAGCATCGTCAACGTGACGGCGGCCGCGGCGGCCGCCGCCAGTACCGGCGGTCTTGCAAGCGCGCTCGGCGCTTCCAGCCTCCAGCAGGGCCTGAATGTAGGCTGGATCAAGAACATCTTCGGCGTGCAGGGGCTTGGCGCGTTGCTGCAGGCGCTCTCGCAAACGGCCGACGCCAACGTGCTGTCCACGCCTAACCTCATCACGCTCGACAACCAGGAAGCGAAGATCGTCGTCGGTACGAACGTGCCGATCCAGACGGGTTCGTATTCGAACCTCACGAGCGGCACGGCGAGCACGGCGTTCAACACCTACGACCGTGTGGACGTGGGCCTGACGCTGCACATCAAGCCGCAGATCACCGACGGCGGCATCCTCAAGCTGCAGCTGTACACGGAAGACTCGGCGATCGTGACGGGCACGACCAACGCGACGACCAACCCGGCCGGCCCCGAGTTCACCAAGCGTTCGATCCAGTCGACCGTGCTGGCCGACAACGGCGAGATCATCGTGCTCGGCGGCCTGATGCAGGACAACTACCAGGTCGCCAACAGCAAGGTGCCGCTGCTCGGCGACATTCCGTGGATCGGTCAGCTGTTCCGCTCGGAAAACAAGACGCGCGAGAAGACCAATCTGATGGTGTTCCTGCGTCCGGTGATCATCAGCGACCGCGACACGGCGCAAGCGGTGACGGCGAATCGCTACGACTATATCCAGGGCGTGACGGGCGCATACAAGTCCGACAACAACTTGATCAAGGACAAGGACGACCCGGTCGTGCCGCCGATGCCGCTCGGCCCGAGCCAGGGCGGCTCCGCGCTGAACCTGTTCGATCTCGACCAGATGCGGCGTCAGCAGGCGGTGGGCGTGCAGCCCGCGGCGCCCGCAAACCCGGCAAGCGCCGTGCAGATGCAGCCCGCCGAACCCACGCAAACCGCGCCCGTGCAAACCACGCCGGTGCAAGGGGCGGCGCCCACCACGACGCGGGTGCAGCCGTGAGCACGCCTCACGCGAGCGCGGCCACGAGCGGCGCGGACCGCGAGCCGCCCTCGCCGCTCGCCGCCCGCCTCGTGCCGTACGGCTTCGCACGCAGCGGCCAGATTCTGGTCGCGCAGCAGCGTGCCGAAGGGCTCGAAGTGTGGATTAGCGAGCGCACGTCGCAGGCCGCCATCGCCGAGGTCGCGCGCAACTTCGGCGCGTTCGCGCTCGTGCGCGTGCCGGCCGACGAACTCGCGCAGGCCATCAACCAGGCTTACGCGCGCCAGGACGGCAGCGCTGCGCAGGTGGTGGGCGAAGTGGAAGGCGAAGTCGATCTCTCTCGCCTCATGCAGGACATTCCCGAAGTGGAAGACCTGCTGGAGTCCGAAGACGACGCGCCGATCATCCGCATGATCAATGCGCTCCTCACGCAGGCTGCGCGCGAGCAGGCATCGGACATTCACATCGAGCCGTTCGAGAATGCCTCGGTGGTGCGCTTTCGCGTGGACGGCACGCTGCGCGACGTCGTGCGCCCGAAGAAGGCGCTACACGGCGCGCTCATCTCGCGTATCAAGATTATGGCGCAGCTCGACATCGCCGAGAAACGTCTGCCGCAGGACGGCCGCATCACGCTGCGCGTGGGCGGGCGTCCGGTGGACGTGCGCGTCTCCACGCTGCCCACCGGCCACGGCGAGCGCGCGGTGCTGCGTCTGCTGGAAAAAGACGCGCAGCGCCTGAACCTCGAAGCGCTCGGCATGGCGGGCGACACGCTCGGCAAGTTCGATCAGCTGATCGCGAAGCCGCACGGCATCGTGCTCGTGACCGGCCCGACGGGCTCGGGCAAGACGACCACGCTCTATGCGTCGATGTCGCGGCTGGAGACGGCTACGACCAACATCATGACCGTGGAAGACCCGATCGAGTACGACCTCTCGGGCATCGGCCAGACCCAGGTGAACGAGCGTATCGGCATGACGTTCGCGCGCGCGTTGCGTTCGATTCTGCGTCAGGACCCGGACATCATCATGATCGGTGAAATCCGCGACCTCGAAACCGCGCAGATCGCCGTGCAGGCCTCGCTCACGGGTCACCTCGTGCTCGCCACGCTGCACACCAACGACGCCGCCTCGGCCGTGACGCGTCTGACCGACATGGGCGTCGAGCCGTATCTGCTCGCCTCGTCGCTGCTCGGCGTGCTCGCGCAGCGCCTCGTGCGCCAGCTTTGTCCCGTGTGCAAGGAAGAGCGCGTGGAAGACGACGGCAGGAAACGCTGGCATCCGGTGGGCTGCGATCGTTGTGGTCATTCGGGCTACTCGGGGCGGCGCGGCGTGTACGAACTGCTGCTCATCGACGAGCCGATTCGGGCGCTCATCCACCGCAATGCCGCCGATGCGGAGATCTTCGAAGCCGGCCGCACGCAAGGCATGCGCACGCTGCGTGAAGACGGCGAGCGCTGGATCGACGCGGGCAGGACTTCGCTTGAAGAAGTGCTGCGCGTGACGGGCGGCGCATGATGGGCCGCACAATGAACCACAAGACGAACCACCAGATGGACGCTCAATAAAAGCGAGGTCGATCAGCAACATGCCGGCATTTCGCTTCGAAGCCATCGACGCCACGGGCAAAGCGCAAAAAGGCGTGCTCGACGCGGACAGCGCACGCGGCGCGCGAGCGCTGCTGCGCGGCCAGGGCCTCACGCCGCTCGTGGTCGAACCCGCCGCGAGCCGCACGCGCGGCGCGCGAGCGCAGCGGCTCGCGCTCGGGCGCAAACTCTCGCAGCGCGAGCAGGCCATCCTCACGCGCCAGCTCGCGAGCCTGCTGGTCGCCGGATTGCCGCTCGGCGAAGCGCTTGCGGTGCTCACCGAGCAATCCGAGCGCGACTACATCCGCGAGCTGATGGCGGCGATTCGCGCCGAGGTGCTAGGCGGCCATTCGTTCGCCAGCGCGCTCGAGCAGCATCCGCGCGACTTTCCGGATATCTACCGCGCACTCGTGGCTGCGGGCGAGCACACCGGCAAGCTCGGCGTCGTGCTGTCGCGTCTGGCCGACTACATCGAGCAGCGCAACGCGCTCAAGCAGAAGATCGTGCTCGCGTTCACGTATCCGACGATCGTCACGATCATCGCGTTCGGCATCGTCACGTTCCTGCTGAGCTATGTGGTGCCGCAAGTGGTGAACGTGTTTGCGAGCACCAAGCAGCAACTGCCGATTCTCACCATCGTGATGATGGCGCTCTCGGGGTTCGTGCGGCAGTGGTGGTGGGCGGTGCTGATCGCCGTGGCCGTGGTGGCGTGGATCGTGCGCTCCACGTTGCGCCGGCCGGGGCCCCGTCTCGCGTTCGACCGGTGGCTGCTCACCGCGCCGCTCGCTGGCAAGCTCGTGCGCGGCTATAACACCGTGCGCTTCGCGAGCACGCTCGGCATTCTGAGCGCGGCGGGCGTGCCGATCCTGCGCGCGCTGCAGGCGGCCGGCGAAACGCTTTCGAACAAGGCGATGCGCACGAACATCGACGAAGCCATCGTGCGGGTGCGCGAAGGCACCTCGCTTTCCCGTGCGCTCGGCAATACGAAGACGTTTCCGCCCGTGCTCGTGCACCTGATCCGATCGGGCGAAGCGACCGGCGACGTGACGACCATGCTCGACCGCGCAGCCGAAGGCGAAGCGCGCGAACTCGAGCGGCGCACGATGTTCCTCACGAGCTTGCTCGAACCGCTGCTGATTCTGGCGATGGGGGGCGTGGTGCTCGTGATCGTGCTTGCGGTGATGCTGCCGATCATCGAGCTGAACAACCTCGTGCAGTAAGGCGTACGAACTGCACGAGAGAACTGCGTGACTGGGTGAGACTCAGCGCACGTAGATGGTGGGACCGGCTGCGTTGGGCGGCAGGAAGATTTCGGAGTGCACGCCGTGGCGGTCGATGACGATCGAGCGCGGGCGCACTTCGTAGAGTTTGGAGTTCTGGTCGATCGGGCCGCCGAGCGAGATGGCTCTCGGCGGTTCGCCGCCCACGCTCACGATGGCAGCAGCCCCCTGTGCGAGCGAAAGGATGCCGAAGAGGTGAATGTCCTGCACAGGGTTGCGCTCGAGCCTGCCGCCGAACAGCGTGCCGGCCTGGTCGAGCGAAACCGGCGCGCGAGCGGCGGCGGCCTGCACCGGCGCCGCGCGGCTGGTGGCGAGGGTGATCGTCCACCACGTGGCCGTGGCGCAGAACACCGCAAACGCGGCGAGGGAAAGTAGGCGGATTTGCAGTGGGTTCATGCACCCATTGTACGAAGGTTTATGAAAATTTTGATGTACGCGTTTGCCATGCCCGCAAGGCGTCGGAAAGGCGTCATCGTGTGACATTACAATGACCCGTCATGCGTGCGAGGACCCGGCCGATTCAAACGGCGGGTTCGATTGCAGGCGGGACGAAGCGCGGCGCACCAGCGTGCACCGCAACCATATCTAGCGAGGGAGGAAAGAACTCATGTCCATGTGGGCCAATCGGTGGACCAAACGCCGTGCCGAAATTGAAATCACGCGCGCGCGCCGCCAACGCGGCTTCACGCTCATCGAAATCATGGTCGTGATCGCGATTCTCGGCATTCTGGCCGCGTTGATCGTGCCGAAGATCATGAGCCGTCCCGATGAAGCGCGCCGCGTCGCCGCGCGCCAGGACATCGGCACGATCATGCAGGCGATGAAGCTTTATCGCCTCGACAACGGTCGCTATCCGGCTCAGGACCAGGGGCTGCAGGCGCTCGTGCAAAAGCCGACCACCGACCCCGTGCCGAACAACTGGAAGGACGGCGGTTATCTGGAGCGCCTGCCCAATGACCCGTGGGGCAATGCGTACCAGTACCTGAACCCGGGCGTGCACGGCGAGATCGACGTATTCAGTTATGGCGCCGATGGCAAACCGGGCGGCGAAGGCAACGACGCCGACATTGGGTCCTGGCAATAAGCCACACGCCACGCCGCATCCATGCAACCGAGCCGCCCTTCCTCTTGCCGGGACCGTCGATCGTCACGCGCGAACATTCGCTCGCGCGCGGCGGGCTTCACGCTGCTCGAAATGCTCGTGGTGCTGCTGATCGCGGGGATTCTCATCTCGCTCGCCTCGCTCACGCTCACGCGCAATCCGCGCACCGATCTGAACGAGGAAGCGCAGCGGCTCGCGCTCCTGTTCGAATCGGCCGGCGACGAGGCGCAGGTGCGCGCGCGGCCCATTGCATGGCAGCCGCTCTCGGGCGGCTTTCGCTTCGATGTTCATACCGAGGACGGCTGGCGTCCGCTGCGCGACGATCTGCTCGGACCGCGCCAATGGGAAGGCGGCGTGACCGGCGTGGCGATCACCTACCCCGGCAGCGACGACACCCAGGCCAACCGGCTCATTTTCGGCACCGAAGCGGTGGACGTGCCGGTGCAGGTCACGCTCTTTTCGGCAGCCGGCCGCGCGACGATCGTCGGCACCGGCACTGGCCGCTTCGAGGTGCGCTGAGATGCGGCTCTCGATGTGTGGGAAAAAGCGCGGCCACCGCGCTCGGATGGTGCGTACCCGTGGCTTCACGATGATCGAAGTATTGGTTGCGCTCGCAATCATCGCGATTGCCCTCGCCGCTTCGCTGCGCGCCGTGGGCAGTCTCGCCGCAAGCGAGGCCGATCTGCACGACCGCCTGCTCGCGGGCTGGAGTGCGGACAACACGCTTGCGCAACTGCGTCTCGTGCACGCGTGGCCGGACCTCGGCGACAGCAGCTTCGACTGCTCGCAAGGCAATCTGCGGCTGACCTGCTCGCAGCATGTCGCGGCCACGCCCAACCCTGTCTTTCGGCGCGTGGAGGTGTCGGTGGCGACGCCTGGCCGCACCGGCAATCTCGCGCAACTCGTCACGGTGCTCGCCAATGAGACGAACCGCTCGTTGTGACCGCGTGCGCGTCGCCTCGTCAGCGCGCGGCTTCACGCTGATCGAGCTGCTCGTGGCGATCGCCATCATGGCCGTGGTGGCGATCCTCTCGTGGCGCGGCCTCGACGAGATCGTGCGCGGACGCGAGACCATCACGCGCTCGATGGCGGAAGAACGCGTGTTCGCGCAGATGTTCGACCAGATGCGTATCGACTTGCGCGAAGCAGCCTCCGACGACGAAGCGGACGGCGTCGCCATTTCACTCGACGGCGGCGCGTTGCAGATCGTGCGCGCGTTCGCGGTGCCGCCGGGCGCGGCGCCTCGGCTGCAAGTGGTGCGCTACCGCGTGTCGGGCGGCCAGGTGGTGCGTTATGCGTCGCCGCCGCTCTCCAACGTTGGGCAGTTGCGCCGCGCGCTGCGCGGCGGCGAAGGCGACAACTGGGGCGCGCTGCCGATGATGAGCGGCGTGGACGTCATCAACGCGCGCCTCTATGTGCCGAAAACAGGCTGGACGGCGAACATGCAGGACGTGCGCTCGCAGGTGACGGGCAACAACAACGATCTCAAGGTGCCGCAGCTCGGCAACGCGCCGCTGCCGCGCGCGGTGACGGGCGTGCAGGTGAGCGTGGGCTCGCACTCGCTCGAGCAGCCGGTGACGCGCGTTTTCCTGGTGGGAGAATGACGTTGCGCGCACAACGAACTTCGGACCGGCCATCCAGACGATCTGCGCGCGCGCGTCGCGGCGCGGCCATCATCAGCGCGCTGCTCGTCGTGGCGCTTTCGGCGATCCTCGTTTCGGGCATGTTGTGGCGCCAGCAGGTGCAGTTGCGCCGTATCGAAAATCAGCGGCTGCTCGCGCAGGCGCAGTGGATCGCGCGCGCCTCGCTCGACTGGACGCGCCTAGTGCTGCGCTCCGAAGCGGATACGTCGGCGGGCATCACCTATCTTGGCGGTGCGTGGGGCGTGCCCCTCGCGAGAACGCGCCTGTCCGACTTTCTCGGCCAGATCGGCGAGGCGCGCTCGCAACAGGGCGCAGACACCTGGCTCTCGGGCTCGATCGAAGATGCGCAGGCGCGCTTCAATCTGCGCGATCTCGTGGCGACCAGCGCGCCGGGCTCGCTGCAACTGAACCTCACGCAGATCGAAGCGTTCGCGCGCCTGTTGCAGATTCTCGGCATCGACCAGTCACTCGCGAAGAACACCGCGGTGTACCTGCGCTCGGGCCTCGGCTACTCGGCAACGCGCTTCCAGACGCAAACCGCCACGACGAGCGGCACCTCGCAAACCGAGGCGCTCGCAGGCGGCGGGTCGACGGGCGGCGGCAACTACACCGACAACCCCGGCCTCTCGGATTCCGACAACAACAGCGGCGTCGCGCCGATCCTGATGACGAGCGTCGATTCGCTCCTCGACGTGCCCGGCTTCACGGCCGACGCCGTCGCGCGGCTGCGCCCGTTCGTGACGATCCTGCCGACCGTGACGCCCGTGAACATGAACACGGCGAGCGCCGAGGTGATCGCCTCCGTCGTGACGGGGTTGAGCCTTTCGAGCGCACAGGCGCTCGTCGCGCATCGCCAGAGCGTGTTTTTCCGCAACGTGAGCGACGTGCAGCTCGCGCTCGAAGGCGTGGGCGTGAAGCAGGTCTCGATCGACACGACGCAAATCGACGTCAACACGAGTTATTTTCTGGTACATGGGCGCGTGCAGCACGAGCGCGCCGAGGTGGACCGCACGACGCTCGTCTGGCGCGATCCGCTCACCCATACGACGCGCATCGTGCGCGTTAGCGACGAACCATGAATCCGTCCCCGACCAACATCGAAAAGAGGTGCGTTTGAGCACGCTGATCGTTCTCATGCCGCCCCGCGACCCGGCGGTCCACTCGCAGGAATGGCAGCTGCCGGAACTGCCGTTCGTGCTGCTCGACAAGACGGGCAACACGCAGCGCGCGGGCCGTTCGGCGCTGGGGCTGCTGCCGAAGGCCTCGGCCACCATCTTGCTGATCGCCGCGCGCGACCTGCTCACGCTCGCCGCCACCGTGCCGCCGCTCAAGGGGCCGCGGCTGCGTCAGGCGCTGCCGAACGTGGTCGAGGATCATCTGATCCAGGACGCGCAGACCTGCCATCTCGCACTCGATCCGAAGCGCCTCGCCGACGGCCGCCAGGTCGTCGCGGTCATCGATCGCGGCTGGTTCCGCTTTCTCCTGGAAGGCTTCGCCGCTGCGGGGCACCGCAATCTGCGCGCCGTGCCGGTGGCGCGCTGCCTGCCTGCCGCGCAGGCGGTGGAAGCGGTTCACGAGGTCGAGGTGACTGAGCCGGCCGAGGCGGGCGCCAAGCCCGATGTTGCGGCTGCTGACACGCCCGCGCTCGAACCCGTGACCGCGTGCGTGCTTGGCCATGTCGTCGCGACCGCACCCGCGCTGCTGCCCGGCGTTGCGCTCGAGCCTTCGGCCGCCACGGCGGAAGCGGCGCTCGAACTCGCGATCGTGCGCGGCGCGCTCGCCGAGGGCTTCGCGGTGCCCGCTGCAAGCGTGGCGGCGACCGTCACGGCGCTCGCGGGCGGCGCGCCGGTGTCGGGCTACGTCCTCACCAATTTGCCGGGCGAGCCCGCGAGCGCTGCCGCCCGCGCGTCGCTGGCCGCCGCGTTGCCGGGCGCGCAGACGCTCACGTTCGAGGCGCTCGCGCGCCGCG
The DNA here is from genome assembly GCF_038900775.1 of Paraburkholderia sp. JHI869. Lineage (NCBI taxonomy): Bacteria > Pseudomonadati > Pseudomonadota > Betaproteobacteria > Burkholderiales > Burkholderiaceae > Paraburkholderia > Paraburkholderia sp. JHI869. The sequence continues at coordinate 131,040 of NZ_JAYMSC010000024.1, read as the reverse complement.
CGCTCACTTGCCGCTTCGACCTGTGCCAGTTCGAGTTCGCCTCCGAGCCGTGGCGGCTCGACCGCGCGACGCTGCGCCGTCTGCGCGTGCCGATCGTGCTCGTGGCGGCGTCGCTCGTCGTGGCGGTCGTCGGCGCGAATATCCAGTGGCTCATGATGGCGCGCCAGCGCGACGCCATCAGCGCGCAGATGACCGAGCTGCTCCTCAATGCGTTCCCGAAGACGACCGTCGTGCTCGACCCCGCCGGTCAGATGGCGCGCCAGTTGCAGCAGTTGCGCCTCGCCGCCGGCGAGCCTTCGCCCGACGACTTCCTCGCGCTCTCCGACGGCCTCGCGCGCTCGCTCGGCCCTGTGCCCGCGAACGGCATCGCGGCCCTCGACTATCACGACCGGCGTCTGGACGTGACCTTCAAACCAGGCGTCAATGTCGACGCCGATCTCGTGAAACGCCTTGCGGGCAACGGCCTGGCGGGCACGGTGGATGCCAGCACGGGCAAATGGACCATCAGGAGCGCATCGTGAAGACAACGGCTTTGAACGGCGCATGGGCCGAGGCCTGGACGAACTTCTGGGAGGCGCGCACGACGCGCGAAAAGACGCTGCTCACGTGGGGCGGCGCGGTGCTCGTGCTGGCGATCGGCTGGTCGGTGCTGTGGCAGCCCGCCGCCGACGGGCGCGCGCACCTGCGTGAGAGCCTGCCCGGCATGCAGCGCGAACTCGCGCAGATGACGGCCGAGGCCGACGAGGCGCGCTCGCTTGCGGGCGCCGCGGCGAGCGTGGCGCCGGGCGGCCAGGCGCTCAAGGACGCGGTCACCGCGTCGCTGGCCGATCACGCGCTTCCGGGCGCGCAGATCCAGCTGATCGGCACGACGGTGCAGGTGCAGATGAAGAACGCGTCGTTTCCGGCCTGGGCCGCATGGCTCGACGACGTGCGCAAGCAGTTCAAGGTGCAGGTGGTCGAGGCGCACATCACCGCGCTTAAGGCCGATGGTCAGGTCGATTTGACGGCCTCGCTGCAACCGGCAAATACGCATTAAAAAGAAAAAGCGCGCATTGCATTGACAAGCGCGCACTGGGAATCGCCGGAGAAATAGGCAATGAGTTACTGGATGCGGCGCCTGCGCGCCGCGTTGCCCTGGCTGTTCGTGGGCGTGCTGTCGAGCGCCGTGGTGCTGCTCGCCCGCCTGCCCGCTGCCTGGATCGCGCCGCAGTTCGCGCGCGCGACCCAGGGGCACGTGAATCTGATCGACCCCGAAGGCTCGCTCTGGCACGGCTCCGCCACGCTGATGCTCGCCGCGGGCCAGGACGCGCGCGGCGCGACGCTGTTGCCGGGACGCATTGTCTGGCGCACGGCGTTCTGGCCGCTTTTCGTCGCGCGCGTGCGCATGGAAATGCTGCAGACCGAAGCGATGCCCGATGCCGTGACGGTGGATGCATCGTTGCGCGGTGCGAACGTGAGCGCGGGCACGATCGCCGTGCCCGCTTCGCTGCTCGCGGGTCTCGGCGCGCCTTTCAATACGCTCGATATGGACGGCAAGGTGCGCCTCGCGTGGAGCCCGTGGCGCGTGTTCGGCACGGATGCGTTCGGACGACTGACCGTCTCGCTCGCGGACATGAGCTCGCGCGTGTCGCTCGTGAAGCCGCTCGGCACGTATCAGGTGGTGTTGCAGGCGCAGGGGGCGACGTCGACGCTCGATCTCTCGACGCAGAAAGGACCGCTGATGCTCGAGGGGCGCGGCTCGTTCTCGCGTGCGTCGGCGTCGTTTCAGGGCACCGCGAGCGCGGCGCCGGATCAGCGCGACAACCTGGCAGGCCTCTTGAATCTGCTGGGCCGCCCGGTTGGGCCGGGTACCGTCGCGCTGACGTTCATGCGCTGACGTTCATGGCTTGAGCGTGCGCCCGCCTGCGCGGGCGCGTACGCATTACTGCGGCTGCGCGCCCGCTGCAGTCGTACTCGTGGATGCAGCCGCCGCCGAGGAAGCCGCCGAAGCCACGGCGGGCGCGGCCACGCTGCCCGTCTCGCGATCCATTTGCGAGGCATCCCAGCCGCCGCCCAGCGCCTTCACGAGCCCCACCGACGACACCATGCGTTGCCCGCCGATGCTCACGAGCTTTTGCTGGGCGGTGAAGGCCGTGGCCTGCGAGGAGAGCACGTTCTGGAAGTCGGTCGTGCCGGCCTTGTACTCGTTCGTCACGATCGCGAGCGCATGCTGCGCCGAGTCCACCGCCTGCTGCTGCACGACGACCTCCTGCCCCAGGATGCGCTGCGAAGCGAGGTTGTCTTCCACGTCCTGGAACGCGGCCAGCACCGTTTGCCGGTACGTGGCGACCTGCTGGTCGTAGGCGGCGCGCGCGGCCTCGGTCTGCGCTTTACGCAGGCCGGCGTCGAAGATCGTGCCGGCAAGCGACGGCCCGAGCGTCCAGAAGCGCGACGGCATCTGCAACAGCTGCGACATCACCGAGCTTTCGAAACCGCCGCTCGCGGAAAGCGTGAGCGTGGGGAAGTACGCCGCGATGGCGACGCCGATCTGCTCATTGGCGGACGCCGCCTTGCGCTCCGCCGAGGCGATGTCGGGCCGGCGCTCGAGCAAGGCCGAAGGCATGGCGAGCGGCACCGTGGGCGGCGTGGCGGCGAGCGGCGACGGCGGGATCGAGAACGTGGAGGCCGGTTGGCCGACCAGCACGGCGATCGCATGCTCGTCCTGGGCGCGCGCCACACCGTTGTCGATTGCGGAAGCCTGGGCGGATTGCAGCTGGGTTTGCGCCTGGATCACGTCGGCGCGGCCCGCCACGCCCTGGGCGTACTGATTCTGCGTGAGCTGCAGCGACTTCTGGTACGCCACGACCGTGTCGTCGAGCAGCTTCTGCTGTGCGTCGAGCGAGCGCAACGTGAAGTAAGTCTGCGCGAGCGTGGCCTGGGCCGACAGACGAGCGTTCGCGAGATCGGCGGCGGCGCCCTGCTGGCTCGCTTCCTGCGAACTGACGGTGCGGCTCACCTTGCCCCAGAGATCGGGTTCCCAGGTGGCGTCGAGCCCCAGGTTGACGTTGTTCGTGATGCTGCCGCTCGACAACCCGCCGCTCGAGTTCGCCACGCGCGTGGGCGTGTGCGAGCGCGTGCCCGAGAACGAACCGCTGATCACGGGGAAATACGCGGCCCGCGCCTCGCCCACGAGCGCGCGCGCCTGGCGATAGGCCGCGGCGGATTGCGCGACCGTCTGGTTGCTGGTGTTGAGCTGGTCCATCAGCGCGTTGAGTTGCGCGTCGTCGTAGATCAGCCACCAGGCGCCGCGGTCGGCGGTATCGGCGGGTTGCGCGACCTTCCAGCCCTCCGGCGCTTCCTTGAACGACGCGGGTATGGCGGCACTGGGCCGGTGATAGTCGGGGCCGACGGCACAGCCAGTCAACTGCAAGGTGAGCGCGGCGGCCGCGCACAGTGCGAATGTGGAAAGCGGCTTGGGCGCGCGGCGCGCCACGGACCCGGCGGATCCAGCGGTCGCGCCGGAGCGGACGAAACGGCAAGGCATGCAAGGATTCCTGTCGATGCAACCGGCGCGCGGTCAGACGGCCGGGCGCGCACGGGGTTGTCGCGTTGCGGCAATGGTAGCGCACGCGCTAGTCATTACACGGAATCCGAAAGCTTACGCGTTGGAAGGGTTGGCGGGTGTTACGGCGTCAGGCGCGCAGGTTACGCGTCGTTACGGCGACGCTTCGGTGCGCGGCAGGCGGCCTGGCTGCCGCCGCACGCGGGGGCAACAGTTGCCGGCGTTCCGATCGCGGGCGTGGCCGGCGCGACAGCGTCCGTCGAAGCGGTTTCGCCCTGCGCCCTGCGACGCTGCGCCCACACGACGGCCACCACGGCGATCGAGCCGCCCGGCAGCGCAAACATGGCCGCATACAACGCGAGCTTGCGCCAGCGCGCCCACCACGAACCCGCACCGGCTTTCGCAAAAGCGACGCGGGCGGTATCGGTGACGGAGCGGCCAAGGCCGCCAAGCGCGGTGATGAGGTAAAGCATGATGCCCGAACGGGTGAACTTGGAAGAACGAAACTGGTTGCCTGTCATAATATTGACTATGCAATCAAATCACAACATACTTTGCAGCGCATCAATGCAACTGTTGTTTTTACGCGCCGATCATGACAGCCGAAGCTTGCACGACCCGTCGACTGATTTCTCTGCCTGAGCAGCGAAGTAACCCGTTATAATCCGCTCGTTTTTTGAGATGCTGCAAAGCGAACTGCCATGAGCGACGGTCCATTCGTCCCGGCCAGGCTGGGCGTCGAGCCAAGTCTTGGTTATTTCCTCTCGACTGCGCGCAACGTGCTGGCCGGGCGCATCGATCGAGCGGTCGCGCCGCTTGGACTCACATCATCGCAAATCGGTGTGATCCTTTTGTTGTGGTTCGAACGCGCCAGCACGCCGAACGAGATGTCGCGCGCACTCTCGTACGACACCGGCTCCATGACGCGCATGCTCGACCGGCTGGAGAAAAAGGGTTTTCTCGAGCGTCGGCGCAGCCAGGCGGACCGCCGGGTCGTGGAACTCGCACTGACGGATCAGGGACGCACGGCGGCGCAGCAATTGCCTGACCTGATCGCCGCGGAGATGTCCGAGCAATTGCGCGGTTTCGCTCCCGAAGAGGTCGCGACGCTCGTTCATTTGCTGCAGCGCTTCATTGCCAACGACGGCTCGACCACGCCGCTGTGCGGGGCCATGGACGGCACCTGCAACGACGGGCAATCGCCGGCGCCGGAAGACGGCGCCTAGAACAGTTGCACGCGGCGCGGCAGCGCAGCACATGGCGTAGTTTGATCCAATCACTGTCTGGGCAGAAAATGCACAGACACGAAATAGCAGGCTGGCGTGCGCTGCTTTCCGGGCGCAGCAGCAAGGGCCGACCCAACAAGGACACGGAACATGGCAGCTTCCCCCGCAGTGCCCGCACAGGCCGAACCGGCACCGTTTTCCGGTGCTACGCTGGCGCTCCTCACGGTCGGGCTCGCTCTCGGCACGTTCATGGAGGTGCTGGACACCTCGATCGCCAACGTGGCGGTGCCAACCATCTCGGGCAACCTGGGTGTCGCCAATAGCGAAGGCACGTGGGTTATCTCGTCGTATTCGGTTGCGTCCGCGATTGCCGTGCCGCTCACCGGATGGCTCGCGCGCCGCGTGGGCGAAGTGCGCCTCTTCACGCTCTCCGTGCTGCTGTTCACGGTGGCCTCGGCCGCCTGCGGCTTCGCCACCAACTTCGAGACGCTCATTGCGTTCCGTCTCGTGCAAGGGCTCGTTTCCGGGCCGATGGTTCCGCTTTCGCAGACCATCCTCATGCGTTCCTATCCACCGGCCAAACGCGGCCTCGCGCTCGGGCTCTGGGCGATGACCGTGATCGTCGCGCCCATCTTCGGACCGGTGATGGGAGGCTGGATCACCGACAACTACACGTGGCCGTGGATTTTCTATATCAACGTGCCGATCGGTCTTTTCTCGGGCATCTGCGCCTACCTGCTGCTGCGCGGACGCGAGACGAAGACGTCGAAGCAGCGCATCGACGCCGTAGGCCTCGCGCTTCTCGTGATCGGCATCTCGTGCCTGCAGATGATGCTCGACCTCGGCAAGGACCGCGACTGGTTCAACTCGACGTTCATCGTCACGCTCGCCATCATCGCCGTGGTCGCGCTCGCGTTCATGCTCGCGTGGGAGGCGACGGAAAAGGACCCCGTGGTCGATCTATCGCTCTTTCGCGACCGCAACTTTGCGCTCGGCGCGATGATCATCTCGTTCGGCTTCATGGCCTTCTTTGGCTCGGTGGTGATCTTCCCGCTCTGGCTGCAGACGGTCATGGGCTACACGGCCGGCCTCGCAGGTCTGGCCACCGCGCCCGTGGGCCTGCTCGCGCTCGTGCTCTCGCCGCTCATCGGGCGCAACATGCACCGGCTCGATCTGCGCATGGTCGCGAGCTTCGCGTTTGTCGTGTTCGCGCTCGTCTCGCTCTGGAATTCGACGTTCACACTCGACGTGCCGTTCAACCACGTGATCCTGCCGCGTCTCGTGCAGGGTATCGGCGTGGCTTGCTTCTTCGTGCCGATGACGACCATCACGCTCTCGAGCATTCCCGACGAGCGGCTCGCGAGCGCCGCGGGCCTCTCGAATTTTCTGCGCACGCTTTCAGGCGCGATTGGCACCGCGGTGAGCACGACGTTCTGGGAGGACGCCGCCATTTATCACCACGCCGTGCTGTCGGAATCGGTGAGCCAGTACTCGCCGAACACCGTCGCTTACAAGGATGCGCTCGCGAGTCTCGGTTTCGCGGGTGACAGTCTGACCGCCAAGCTCAATGACGTCGTGACGACGCAAGGCTACATGATGGCCACCAACGACTTCTTCCGCATTTCGTGCGCGATGTTTGTCGTGCTGGCCCTGCTGGTGTGGGTGACGAAGCCGAAAAAAGGCGCGGGGCCGGCAATGGGACATTGACGGTCCCGCGAAAGGCCGCCCGCGCTAAGCCGCGGGCGACCGGGTGCGCGTTGCGCTCGCTACTGCCGCTGCATTATTGACGCTGGGTGATGCCGCTCGTTTCGATCTCGACGCGACGGTTCTTCGCGCGGCCCTCAGCCGTGGCGTTCGACGCGATGGGGTTCGCGAAGCCATAGCCGTGCACTTCGTACTGGCTTGCGTGCAGGCCGTGCGCCTGCAGATAGTTGCGCACCGTCTGCGCGCGGCGCATCGAGAGGCGGTCGTTATAAGCCTTCGAGCCGACCGAGTCGGTATAGCCGCTGATTACGATTGCGCCGATGTTCACGCTGTCGCTTTCCTGAATGAACTGATCGAGCCTTTGCTTGCCGGCCGGCAGCAGATCGGCCTTGTCGAACGCGAAGTTGGCGTCGGCATTGAGCGTGATCGTGCGCGGCTGAACCGGGGGCGGCGTCTGGACGACCGGCGCGGGCGGCGGGGCCGGCGGCTGCGGCGTCTGGCAGATGAACGTGATTTCGCGCGGGTCGTCTTGCGGCGCGAAGCCGGAAGCGGTGCGATCGACCGACGAGACGCGCAGCGGCGTTTTGCTGCCGCAGACCTCATTGACCTTGGCCATACAGGTCTTGGAGCTTTCGAGCACGCCGAGACATTGCACGCGATACGCCTGCGAGCCGTTCGCGAGCGTGACGTTATCGAGGTTGTAGGTAGGGCCCGAGGCGGTGGTGCAGCCAGCGGCGGCGACGATTACGGCAGCCGCGGCACTGGCAGACAGAAGGCGCAGTTTCATTGTCGATTCGAGTAGTGGATGAGGACGAACGGCCCGAACCACGCGGGCCGAAACCAGCCCAAGATACGGGCTCCTCAATCCCTCCCTCAATCAGACAATGCCTAAATCGGCAATCGGCATCATTCGAAAGCGGTCATGCGCAAATCGCTACCCTGGGCATGCACCCGTGCCGACTACACCTGGCGCGCCCAGAGCCACGTGCAGCGATCAATGTGCGCTCGAAGCCGGCTCGGCCACCGCTGCCCCGCTCACGCCGGCCGAGTCGCCGCCTGCGCCGGTGGTCGTATCGCCGGGAATGGGCGCATCGACGCCGGTTCGCACGTACTGCTTGAACGCCGCGCCCGCCGACCACGGGTTGGGCTTGCAGCCGAGCGAGCTGTCGCAGTGCGCGGCGAAGCCGATCGTGGCCGTGCCGTCGGGGTTGGCGGACTTTGTGATTTCATAGGCGAGCAGACGCCGGCCGCCGCCCGGGCCCGACGTCTGGATCAGCGTGTCGGTCACGGTCTGCACTTCGTACTTCGAATGACTGCGCACCCAGCCCTCCGCGCGTTGCCACCAGAGATCGCATTCCGCCTTGTTCGAGCAGGTAAGCGGCGCGGTCGCGATCTGCATGACGTCGGGATTGACCTGCCCGCGCGACGCGCAGGCCGCAGCCGTCGCGCACAGCAGGATCGCAAGGATTCGTTTCATCGCGTGGATTCCTCCCAGAGTGAGCCGCATTGCGTGCGGCCCGTGCATTTTTTTGGTGTTTTCAGCTTCGTTCGCCTGGCGCGCCTGTTGTCCGCTTAGATCAGTACCGCGGCGCCTACCCTGGTTGGACCGCATCTGCACGCTGGTGTTGCGAGCAAATGCGGTGCCTGGGATAAAACTCGATGGGATGGGTGCGCCGCAACGCAACGGCGCAACGGCACGCAGCTCAGAGCAGAGCTCAGACGCTGAAGCGATTGAGCGTATAAGCGCGATACGCGGCGACGAACGCGTCGAACGATCCGACTTCGTCGCGCTCGAGTTGCGCCTGCTCCGCGAGCGATTCGCGCGCGAGCGTTTCGAACTCGGCCGTGGCCGTGGCATCTAGCGGACGCGCGAGGAATTGCGCCGCATGGCGCTCGCTTTGCGCGAGTGCGAATTGCAGGAAGGACTGCTTGCTATCGCGCATGGTTTGCAATACGCGCGCCGATGGCGTGAGCGACGGGTCGGCCAGCTTCGCGCGTTGCACCGCGAGCGAGCGCGTATGTTCGTCGCTGCCGAACGCTGCATCGAGCACAGCAGCTGCGTGGCCGATCTTCTCGAACAGCGCCTCTGCCCATTCGTGCATCGGCACGTCCTTGCCGTCGAGCTTGAGCGCGAGATCCGGGCGCCGCCCTTCTTTCGTCACCAGGCCAAAGTTTTCGTTCGATTCGGCGTACGCGTCGGCCGGCAGCAAAGGGCTTTCATCGAGCGCGCAGGCGAGCAGGTAGGCGTCGAGAAACCGTGCGGTTTCAAGCGAGATGCCAGTGGGCTCGAACGGGTCGATGTCCATGCAGCGCACTTCGACGTACTGCACGCCGCGCGCGGCGAGCGCATGCAGCGGCCGCTCGCCCGGATGCGTCACGCGCTTGGGGCGGATCGTCGAATAGAACTCGTTCTCGATCTGCAGCACGTTTGTGTTGATCTGCACCCACTCGCCGTCGCGATGCGTGCCGATCGCCTCGTAGGGCGGATACGGCTGGCTCACAGCCTGCGCGAGCGCGTCGAGATAGCCTGCCAGCGTGTCGTAGTCGGCGCGCAAGGCGGACTGGCCCGTCGTGTTCGAGTAGCCGAGATCGCTCATGCGCAGGCTCGTTGCGTACGGCAGATAGAGCGTGTCGGCGTCGAACGCCTCGAGCTTGTGCTCGCGGCCGCGCAGGAAACGCGCGTCGAGCGCGGGCGAAGCGCCGAACAGGTACATGAGCAGCCAGTTCGTGCGCCGGAAGTTGCGGATCAGCGCGAGGTAGCGCTCCGACTGATAGTCGGTGAGCGAAGCCGTGGACTGATGATGCGCATGCAGCACGCGCCACACGTCTTCATCAAGCGAATAATTGTAGTGAATGCCGGCGATGCACTGCATCGTGCGCCCGTAGCGCAGCGCGAGGCCCATGCGGTACACGTACTTGAGGCGGCCGATATTCGAGCTGCCATAGCGCGCGATGGGAATGCCGTCGTCGGTGTCGGGCAGGAGGCCCGGCATCGATTCGTTCCAGAGCATCTCGCCGTCACGCGCGAGTACGGCATAGACGTAGCGATGCAGTTCGTCGAGCTTCTCGAGCGTGATCGACGCATCGGGCTCGGCGGGCGTGATGATCTCGACCAGCGCTTCCGAATAGTCGGTGGTGAGCGACGGATGCGTAAGCGCCGAACCAAGCGCTGGCGCGTGCGGCGTCATGGCGAGACGGCCGTCGCGCGTCACGCGCAGGCTCTCCTTCTCGATGCCGCGCAGACCGCGCGTAAGCGCGCCGCGATGTGGCCCGTCGCCCAGCACGGAAAGGCGCTGTGCGAGAACGTCGTTCGTGCGTGTAGAGGTCGTGTCTGACATTGAGGCAAGTCGGGCTCGGGCCGGCGGCGCAGTGCTGCGTGCGCTCGCCGGCCGGGATTCTTTTCGGGTAGCGGGCACTTTAACATCTCGCCGAAAGACCTGCTTGGGCCTGCTTCGGGCGGGGTTTTGGCCTGTCGATGCGCGCTTCTCGCGGGAGGCGGCGCCCGTTTGCTCGCGCTGTTTCCGGCCGCCCTAGCCGCCGCGCGCCGCGCCCGCGCGATCGGCAATTTCGTTCCACAAATGCATGGCTGCATACGCGCGCCAGGGGCTCCACGTGTCGGTGCGGGTGCGCTGTTGGGTCGCGCGCACGAGCGCCGGATCGCGCGCCGCGATGGCCTGCATGAGCACGAGATCGGTCGCGGGCCATGCGTTCGCGTCGCGCCACGCGCGCATCGCGACGTACTCCACGGTCCACGGGCCAATGCCCGGCAACGCGAGCAGCGCGGCGCGCATCGCGTCGAGGCCGGCGGGTTCTGGCGCGGGTTGCGCAGCGATTGCGTCGATTTGTCTGCTCTGTCGCTTGCTGCGCGCTTTGTTCTGATCTTTCTCAGCGTAGTCGCGTTCGATGATCACCGCGCCGCTCGCCACGGCCTGCGCGAAGCCCTGCAGCGCGGCGACGCGCTTGCCCGGCATGCCGATGCCCGCGAGATCGGCGGCAGCGAGCGCGGCGGGCGTGGGAAAGCGCCACGCCGTGCGCGCGTGCGCATGATCGTCGATGCGTTTGCCCACGCGTTCGACGAGGCGCCCGATGATCGTCGTCGCCGCTTTCACGCTGACCTGCTGGCCGACGATCGCGCGCACCACGAGCTCGAAGCCCGACCACGCGCCGGGTACGCGAAGCCCCGGCACGGCCGCGACGAGCGGCGCGAGCCACGGGTCGTGGCGCAGATGCGCGGCGACTACAGCGGGATCGGCTTGCAGGTCGAACATGCGCGAGAGTGGCGCGGCGAGCGCCGCCGCGTGCGCGCTCACGGGCCCGTCGATCTGCACGACGAGGCAATGCTTGCGCGCGTGACGGCGCACGGCGAGCGTGCCGCTCGCGCCGTGGAAGTCGATCGCGCGCAGCCACGCGCCGTCTTCCACCGCTTCGACGCCCGGCGTCGCGCGGCCGCTGAAAAAGCGCAGCACGCGTGGCCAGTCGTAGGGTGCGCGAAATGGCAGTTCGAGTGTCGCGCTTTGCGTCTTTATTTGTGATTCGGTTTGCGAGGCGATGGCGCTCAAGTGGCGGTCTCCGGCGTGTTGGCTCGCTTCGAGGTCGAACGGTTGTCTTTCGCGCTCTTTGTTGCGCGCGTGGCTCCTTGCGATGTGCGGATCTCGCCCGCGCGTGCTTCGGCGTCGATCAGCGCCGCCTTGCGCTCTAGCCCCCAACGATAACCCGCGAGCGAGCCACCCTTCTGCACGACGCGATGGCACGGAATCGCCAGCGCGACGGGATTCGACGCGCATGCGCTCGCCACGGCCCGCACCGCGCGCGGCGCGCCGAGCGTTTCGGCAATCTGTGTGTAGCTGCGCGTCTCGCCGTAGGGAATGCGCTGGAGCGCGTCCCAGACGCGCTGCTGGAACGCCGTCGCGGCAATGTCGAGCGGCAGCTCGAAACGCTCGCGCCGGCCGTGCAGATACGCGTCGATCTGCGCGGCGAACGGCGCGACCGCGGCCTTGTCCTCGAGGCACTGCGCGTTCGCGAAATCGGCAGTGAGCGCGGCGGTGAGCGCCGCGGCATCGTCGCCGAACGCGATCCGGCAAATGCCCTTTTCCGTTGCCGCGATCATCACGAAGCCGATCGACGTGGGCGTGGCGGCGTAGCGGATCGTCAGTCCCGCGCCCTTGCGGCGATAGGCGGAAGGCGCCATGCCCAGCTCGCCCGGCACGCTGTGATAGAGCCGCGACGACGAGCCGAAGCCGGCGTCGGCGCTTGCGCGCGTGACGTCGGCGCCCTCGCCGAGCGCGTCGCGCAGCACGGCCCCGCGTCGCGCCGCCTGGTACTGGCGCGGCGACACGCCCAGCACGCGCTTGAAGAGGCGCTGCAGATGAAACGGGCTGAGGTGCACGGCTTCGCCCAGTTGCGCGAGTGTGAGGCGCTCTTGCGGATCGGCGTCGAGGGCCTCGCAGGCGCGCCGCACGATTTCCAGCTCGCGCGGCAGGCCGCCAGGGCGGCAGCGCTTGCATTCGCGATAGCCGGCGGCGCGCGCGTCGTCGGCCTCGGCGAAGAACTCGATGTTCTCGCGCCTCGGCAGCCGCGAAGCGCACGACGGGCGGCAAAACACGCCGGTCGTACGCACGCCGTAGAAGAACGCGCCGTCGACGCTGGCGTCGCGCGACGTGACGGCCTGCCAGCGGTCGGCGTCGCTCGTCCACTCGCTGTCTGGCGTTTCCTTGGGTTTTGAGGGTTTCATCGCTGGTTTCAGTTCAGGGATGGCGCTCATTTGGCGGCTCCTCGAAGTGCCTGTCTACATGCCCTTACTCTAACTTCGCGTACGGCCGATGGCGTGCCGGATCTTGCGCTGTCATTGTGGTCAGGTTCCAGCCGGATTTCACGCGAGCACGTGCTCATCCGGCACTTTTATGGCCTTCGGTGAATCCCTGGTGGCGGTTTGCACTTTCCCGTGCGACGAAATGACAACTTTGCGGGTTTTCCCTTAAAAAGTTGTTGCGTCGCGTCAGCCGACTCGGTATAGTGGTTCCTGTCTCCTCCATGTCTCCTCCTGATATGGATTAAGCCCGCTCACAGCAGCGGGCTTTTTTTCGTCCAGCGTTTCTATACGCGCCTACCCGCATCCACCGGCGCTCCCGTTTCGCGAGGCCTGCTGAACTGCGCGGATTCTGCGCAGCCGTGCGCCCACAGGTTCATCATGAGAGGCCCTGCACGACCTCGAGGGCGCCATGCGAATCCAGATTCGCGAGATCGATCACGTCGTTATCCGGGCGGCCGATATGGCTGCGATGACGCGCTTCTATTGCGAAGTGCTCGGCTGCGAGCCGGAGCGCGAACAGCGCGACCTCGGGCTTACACAACTGCGCGCGGGACGCTCGCTCATCGATCTCGTGACGATTGGCGGCCCGCTCGACCGGGGCGCCGGCGCGCCGCCTGCGGGCGCGGGCGGCAACATGGATCATCTTTGTCTGCGCGTGGAGCCGTTCGACGCCGAGGCGCTCACATTACACCTGACGCAGCATGGGGCGCGCCCCGGCAATGCCGTCGAGCGCTACGGGGCGGAGGGTTTGGGGCCGTCGCTGTATCTGTTCGACCCGGAAGGCAATTTGGTGGAACTCAAGGGGCCGCCGCACGCCTGAGCGCGCGCGGGCGCGCCCTCACACGTTCTCGGGCGCCTTGAACACGCTCCACTCGACTGCCACGGGCTCGGCGCTCGAATTGCCGATCCACGCTGCGCCGTCCTGCACCGTGCACTGCAGGCGCATGGTGCGTTCGGCGAGCGCGCCGAGCGACGCGGCAACGCCCTCGCCCAGCGACCAGACCGTCACGTTGCGCAGGCGCTCGACCTTGCTGCGCACGCCTTGCCACCAGATGTCGGAGGTGCGTCCGCCGTAGGCAATCACGATGACTTCGTTCGCGCGGCCGCTCGCCTTGGCAATGCGGCGCTCGTCGGGCTGGCCGACTTCGATCCACGTTTCGATCGCGCCCGTATAGTCCTTGCGCCAGAGGTCGGGCTCGTCCGTGTCGGAGAGGCCCTTGCAGAATTCGAGGCGCTCGCCCGCAAACAGCGCGAACGCAGCGATGCGGACCATCATGCGGTCGTCGGTTTCGGACGGATGACGCGCGATCGTGAGCGCATGGTCGGCGTAATAGTGCCGGTCCATGTCCGCGATCTGCAGTTCTGCTTTGTAGATGGTCGATTTGAGTGCCATACCGAATTCCGGGCGCGCGAAAGCCGCACATGATAGCGAAGTTTCAAGCAAGCCACGTGCCGGGCGAGTTCACGCGGCGCGCGCGTCGATGCGGCGCGCGACGCAATGCGGATGGTCTGACGAGAAAGTGACGGGGGTTTGACAGCGGAGCGCGGCGCATTGCATCACGCCACGGCTGCGCACGGCAAACAGGATGGCCCGGATGTGCGTCGGGCCATGTTGCGAGGGGCGTCTTGCTACCTCATGGGAGTCTTGCGGGCGGCACTCGCGCGCCGCGCGGGCGCGCTGAATCTCCGGCAGACAAGGATGCCGCTTTACTGCTTGATGAAGCGGTCGGTCGTCCAGAGACCTTGCTCGTCGGTGTTCGCCGCGTTGACGAATTCGACGTCATGACCCACCACCTGTACGACGCGGAACGACTGATTGTCGGGCGTGGACAGACACTGGAATCCTGTGAAGTATTCCTGCATCTGTTGATGCTCGCCGGCCTGTTCGTGCAGCGAGACGGCGTCGAGCTTGTCCTTCGAGAGGCAGCCATAGGAACCCGGCTTGAGCTGCACCGTTTGCTGCGGCTTCACGCCGACATCCTGAGCTTGAACCGCAACGGCGCAAACAAGACCTGCCGCCACAACGACGAAACCGGATAGCATTTTCATGATTGCCTCCTGCGGGTTTTTACTCGGGTTAGCTATGTATTTAACTTTCAAGCCTCACCCAACTTTCTAAACATAGAAAACTGCTGAAAGACTGCAAGCCCGACTTGTGTGCGTCTGCAACAGCCGAGGGTGCTCGCAGCATGGCGTCGAACCACGTCATGTCATTCAGCCTGGCGCTGCGGCGCGCCCAGCAGCAGTCCGAAGCATTGATTACAAAGCCTGGCACCTTATCCAACAAGGCGCGGCCGGTTATAGCCGGAATAGGACAATCGCGCTTCCCTGGATTTAAGCGGTTTATTAGATGGTCGGGCAGTCAATGACGCGGCGCACCTAAAGTCGCACGTGCGCCAATTGAAAGCGCGCGCATTAATGGATTGGCGACAGAATAAAATCGATGCCAGGCGCCCTTCCGAAGTGCTCGAAAAGAACAAGCGCCATGCTTGCGTACCGCAAAAGTTCGTGGATAAATCGGGCTTCCCAATGGAGGAACCCCCATGACTTTCGCTCACTGGCTGCCGTTCGCGATTGCGTCGGCCATTCTCGTCGCCATTCCCGGCCCCACCGTGCTGCTCGTCGTTTCCTACGCACTCGGCCACGGCCGCCGCTATGCGCTCGCCACCACGGCCGGCGTTGCGCTTGGCGACTTCACGGCAATGACCGCTTCCATGCTCGGGCTTGGCGTCGTCCTCGCGGCCTCCGCCACGCTGTTCTCGGTGCTGAAATGGGTCGGCGCGGCCTACCTGATCTACCTGGGCGTAAAGCTCTGGCGTGCGCCCGTGGGCGTTGGCGACTCACCGGACACCTCTGAGACGCGCACCGGCCGCATCTTCGCGCACGCGTACGCGGTCACTGCGCTCAACCCGAAGAGCATCATTTTCTTTGTGGCCTTCGTGCCGCAGTTCATCGATCCTCACATGGCCATGACGCCGCAGATCGTCGTGTTCGAAGCCACCTTCCTCGCGCTCGCGACGCTCAACGCATTCGCCTATGCGCTGCTCGCGGCGGCCGCGCGCAAGGTCGTACGCAGTCCGCGAGTCCAGCGCGCGATCAATCGCACCGGCGGCACGCTGCTCATCGGCGCTGGGCTCTTTGCTGCCGTGTGGCGGAGGTCGGCAGCATAAACCACTTGTCTGACTCGATGACGACCTTGGCGCAAGTCACGTTCTGAGCCCCGCGGACCGGGCACGCGGGCTGCGCAGCCTGGCTTGTGATGGTTGGCGAACATTGTTTTCAAGCTTCGGTGCGCGCCCAATGTGCAAACTGTCGCGTCTTGGCTACAATGCAATTGCAAACCGCTTGACAACCAGGAGGTAATCGTGATCGAACACGTAATACTGGGCGCGTTTCTGGTGATTCCCCTCGTCATTGTCGTCTTCCTGTTTTCCGACGAAATCCTCGAGGAGCATCGACAGCGCGTGCAAGCGGGAGACGGACACCATATGGACTGGCGTCATCCGCTACGCAGCTTGCTGCATCACTGAGCGGGAGCACGCATCGCGCGGATGAGCGCGCCGAAGCACATGGGCGGCACTCGTGGATTTCGAGTTCTCCTGGATGGCGTACTTCGTCGCACTGTTCGTGCTGATGGTGCTATCCATCGCGCTCACCCTTCTCTGTCCGTCCGCCGGGCAGCGCGGTAGCACGCCGCGCTCACACGAGGCAGACGCGCACGACGGCGAGCACGCACGCTGACGGGACTCGCTCCCGGCCAGCGCGCGGCGGCAAGCCACACCTTCCCGTAATTCGGCGTTACCACTTGCAGCACCTGTATCCGGCCATCGGGCTGACAATCGGTCGCATGTTTTCAAAGGTTCTCAGGGAGAACGACATGCGAAAGATGGCAGCCGTTTTGGTGCTGGCGGGGTGTGCGGTGGCGGCCGGCCCCGCGAGCGCGCACGATCACGGCGGTGACGTGGTGGGTGCGCTGGTTGGCGGTGCGTTGATTGGCGCCGCGGTGGGCGCCGTGCTGAATAGCGCTCCGGTGGTCGCATACCCGGCTCAGCCGGCCTATGTGCAGCCGGCACCAGTGTATGCACAGCCGGCGCCGGTTTATGCCGCCGCCCCGGGTGGAGCTGCGTGCTACGACCAGTATTCGGGCCGCTATGTGCCCTGCGCGCCGCCTCCGCCGCCGCAATACGACGACGGCTACGCACAGCCCGGCTACGGACAACAGCCGGTTTATGCCCAGCCCGGCAGCGGCTGGTAATGCATGCAGCGGCGCGTGCCAAGACGCGCCGCGCATGAGATTCAGGCAGGCCGCTCCTTGCGCCTAGCCCGTCTGCTCGACGGGCGTCACCCTCAGGTCGAGCCGCTGCGTCAAGCGGATCACACCGATTTCTACTTCGCGGTCAATGCGCGAAACGTCGAAGAGACGCTGAAGCGTGTCGATACCGTCCACCGGCACACCGTCGATCGTCACGATCGTGTCGTGCACCCGCAGGCCGCCGAGCGCGGCAGGACTGCCCTTGACGATCTCCATCACCCGCACGCCGGTAGTGGCGCTCAGCTCGAAGTAACGCTGCACCTTGCGCGCGATCGGCACCGTGGTGCCGGCAATGCCGATATACGCCCGCCGCACCCGGCCGTGTGCGAAGAGCTGCGTGATAACCCACTTTGCCGTGTCGATGGCCGTGGCGAAGCAGATGGCCTGCGCGCCCGGAATGATCGCCGTATTCACGCCAATCACCTGACCAGCCGAATTGATGAGCGGACCGCCCGAGTTGCCCGGATTGAGCGCGGCGTCGGTCTGGATCACGTCGTAGATCATGCGGCCGGACTCCGAGCGCAGCGAGCGGCCGAGCGCCGACACCACGCCCGCTGTCACCGTTTGCGCGAGGCCGAGCGGGCTGCCCACGGCGATCGCGATCTGCCCGACGCGCAGGCCCGCCGAATCGCCGAGTTGCGCGTGCGGCAGCGCCTCTGTTGCGCCAATACGCAGCACGGCGAGATCCGTGCTCGGGTCGTCGCCGACGAGGTCGGCGGTCTGCGTCGACCCGTCCGCGAGCGTCACGCTCAGCTTGCTCGCGCCATGCACCACGTGGCTATTCGTCAGCAAGTAGCCGTCTGGGGTGAAGAGAAAGCCCGAACCGCTGCCACCGCGCGCAGGAGCCTGGCCCGATGCGCGGCGCTCGACAGCAATGTGCGCGACCGCCGGCTGCACGCGCTCCAGCGCGCCGATCACAGTGCGCGAATAGGCGTCGAGGAGCGCACCGTCGTCGATGCCAGGGCGCTGGCCCGCGCCGTCGGATGGGACGCCGCGAGCCAGATCGTCAATGAAGGAAGGTCGTCTGCCCACGATCTGAATCTCCGAAAAAGTGGGCTGTACATGCAGGGGGCACGCGACGTTTTCAAGAGCGTGCGCAGGGCCGCCCGAAACGTTAAGGATTGTTAATTCGGGGCGCAAACCGTTGCTGCACCGTGGGCGAGTCGCGAGAATGGTGTGGCGGCGACAACCCCTCGGCGCCGCGTAGGATGCCTGATGGCAAGCTCTTGACCGCGGCCCCTGCCGCGGTCTTTTTACGTCTGCAGGCCTGTTGGCGAGCGCCCCGGAAAAGAAAAAAGCCCGCTTGCGCGGGCTAATCCATGCTCGGGTGACATGGCGAGGTTAATGGGTCGTTCGCGGCGCCAGGCGCACGCGAAGCAAACTAGTGAACCGGTGAGTCAGGCGGCCAGCGCCTCGCGCACCACTGCGCCGTTGGCGGGCTGACGTGTTTCGAGTTCGACCATGAGCGCGTCGACGGTCCGGAACTGGGACTGCGTGATCTGGTCGAGGTCGAGCAGCCTGGAAAGGCGCTTGTACCAGTAATCGAATGAAAAGACGGCTGGCGTCGTGCCAGCGGATAACGAGGGCGCCATTGCGCGCGTGATATGCGCGATCTCGTCGTCGATGAATCTCATGGCTGCCCCCTGCGCTCGTCCAACGTATTGTGAAAACGTGTCTCGCCACTTTAGTTCGGCGGCGGCGCGTGTACAGCTATCACATCGGATAGGTCAAGTTCAAAGGTCAGACATCAACCTTTCAAGGGGCTTGTTACGGTCCCCTTAACGTCGCCATCCGTGGCCGTAATAGCCGCCCACGCCAACCCCGATATCTACCGACGGCGCTGCATAGTAGCCCGGCGCATAGCCGTAGCCATAGGCAGGTGCCGGCGCGTACGCGTAAGGCGGTGCCACCACACAACCCGTAAGGCTGGCCGACAGGCCAACCAGCGCAATAACGCAGAAGAGTGTTTTCATCGTCGTTCTCCTATCCCACCGATTGTCGGTGAGCCATGCCGAGGCAAGGGTTTGGAAAAGCAACGATGTGTGTCTACAAATTACAGCCGCACACAGCGGACGCCGTACGCTCATGGAGAAATAGAGGGTCGCGTTGGCGAGCAGTGGAGACGGGGCACACGCAAAAGAATCGTCTGCTTGCCAATTTCAGAATACATCGCACTACGAAGTAAATGACGTTGCAGTTAGCTCGTAGTGCGCTGAGATGAAGCTGGACAAGCTTTGCTTTTGAGTAGCGTCGCCAGGTTGCTTGACGGCCGCTGGAAAAAGCGCCCAGGCCAGAAGGCCCGAGCGAAGCCGTCGAGCGAACGACGGCGGAGGTATTCGTTTAGGGATGCGAAACGCCTGAAACGGATCGTAGCAGGCGTTTCAGCGGTATTGCCGTGTTACGGATGGTTATACATTGCGTTCCAGTCGGCCTTGGCCACCGCCGGATGTCCTGCATCCGAGTTGCCGGCTGCCACGCCGCCATAGCCGCTCGTTGCGCCGTTCGCGGCCGCCACCTTGGCCTCGGCGGCGAGCAGATCGTCGGGGTAGTGCGGGTCCGCCCCTGCGCCCGGATGCCAGCCCGCCTTCGCGAGCTGCTCGAGCTCGGCGCGCACCTGGGCGCGGGTAACGGGTGCATTCGATTGCGCGAACGATGCCATCGGCACCACGAGTGCAACGGCAACGGCTACGGTCTGGATCAGGGACTTCATGCTAACTACCTCCTTTGGCTTTTGATTCGGCGCGACAATATGTCTGCATCCGATGAGCGAAAGTCTAGGAGGATTGCTGTCGAGGGTTAACCCTCGTACTTCGAAGGGATTGTTCCAGGCGACGGAAGAATGGGGCAGCGCGTTGCGCGAATCGGGGTTACTTCCCGATACAAAACCGGCTGAAGATCACGCCCAGCAGGTCGTCGGACGTGAATTCACCGGTAATTGAATTCAGCGACTCCTGCGCGAGCCGCAACTCTTCGGCAAACAGATCGAGCAACTGCGAATTCTGGTCGGCGTGCGCCGCCGCCTGCGCGAGATGCTCGCGAGCCGCGCGCAGCGCAATGAGATGCCGCTCGCGCGCGAGATAAACGCTCTGTGCGTCCGCCTGCCAGCCCGCAATGCGCAGCAACTCGGCGCGCAGCAGCCCGACACCGTCGCCCTGTTTCGCCGAAAGACGCAACTCGCAGACTTCGCGGCCGTTCTCCGCTCGGCGCTTCGCCACTTCGGGCGCCACACCGGTCAGGTCGGTCTTGTTGAGTACGCGCACAACCGGCACACCTGCGGGAAAGCGCGCAGCGATCGCCTCGTCTTCGGCGTTCATGCCCGTGCGCGCATCGAGCAGATGCAGCACCACGTCTGCGCGGCCAATTTCGCTCCACGTGCGCTCGATGCCGATCTTCTCGACCTCGTCTTCCGTGTGGCGCAAACCCGCCGTGTCGATCACGTGCAGCGGAATGCCTTCGACCTGGATGGTCTGGGAAATCTTGTCGCGCGTCGTGCCGGCAACGGGCGTCACGATCGCGAGCTCGGCGCCTGCCAGCGCGTTCAACAACGACGACTTGCCCACGTTGGGCTGTCCCGCGAGCACGACCGAAAGTCCCTCGCGCAGCAGCGCGCCCTGGCGAGCCTCGGAGAGCACGTGGTCGAGCTGCTCGCGAATGCGCGTGAGCTTGCCGCGTGCGTCCGCGGCTTCCAGGAAGTCGATCTCTTCTTCGGGGAAGTCGAGCGTCGCTTCCACGAGCATGCGCAGCGTGACGACATCGTCCACGAGCGCGTGGATGTCCCGCGAGAACGCGCCGTCGAGCGAGCGGCCGGCTGAGCGCGCTGCCGCTTCAGTGCTCGCTTCGATGAGGTCGGCCACGGCTTCCGCCTGGGCCAGATCGAGTTTGTCGTTGAGGAACGCGCGCCGCGTGAATTCGCCGGGCTCGGCGAGGCGCAGCCCGAACTCCCGGCCCGCCTCGATGCAGCGCTGCAAAACGAGTTGCAGCACGATCGGGCCGCCGTGCCCCTGAAGTTCGAGCACGTGCTCGCCGGTGTACGAATGCGGAGCGGGGAAGGACAGTGCGATACCCCGGTCGAGCACCGTGCCGGCGCCGTCGAGGAAGGGCACGTAGCTCGCATGGCGCGCGACCAGCTCCTGCCCTGTGAGGGCCTGCATCAGCGCTTTGGTGGCTGCCGCTCCGGCGCGCCCGGCCGATACGCGCACGACACCAATCCCGCCGCGTCCGGGCGCTGTAGCGATGGCGACGATGGGATCGGAATCGGTGGCGAGCATGATGGGCGTGGACCGTGGAGCAGGGCTGGAATGGGATCGACTGCGGGGATCGAGTGCGGGGACCGGCTACGGTCGCACGGGCACTCTCAAAACGCGAGGCATTGTAACGCGCCGGACAAAGTGCTTTCCGGCAGGGAGTCCGGCTGAGACACGTCTCGCCTTATCTTGTATTGGATAAGATTGGTCTTAGTGAATTCTGTCAGAATTTGGATA
This sequence comes from Paraburkholderia sp. JHI869, assembly GCF_038900775.1. Taxonomy (NCBI): domain Bacteria; kingdom Pseudomonadati; phylum Pseudomonadota; class Betaproteobacteria; order Burkholderiales; family Burkholderiaceae; genus Paraburkholderia; species Paraburkholderia sp. JHI869. The sequence continues at coordinate 109,967 of NZ_JAYMSC010000024.1, read as the reverse complement.
ATGCGAGCGCCTGATTCCGCCAACAGCCTGAGCAGAAGGGAATTCCCGGGCGTCTAGATCGAAATCATAGGGCAGCGAGAAGCAGGCGAATTATCACTTTTATACGCTAAATATAGCCTAACTGGTTGTCATCTTCGCCAAATTCGGGCTGCACAATCTGGCCCATGCCGACATCCGACGAAAAAGCCGCCTTTGCCGAACGTCTCAAGTTCGCCATGAAGCGCGCGCCCGAAAAACTGCGCGGCAGCACCGACCTGGCTAACCGGTTCAACCTGCGCCATCACGGCGAGCATCCGGTTTCGCCGCAGACCGCTCACAAGTGGCTGAGCGGCCGCACCATTCCCACGCACGACAAACTGGAGACGCTGGCGAAATGGTTCGATGTGGACATCCACTGGCTGCACTACGGTCCGCCGGGCAACGCGGGCTCGACCGTGCCGCGGCCGCGCAAGCACGACGACAAATATCCGGTTTCCGAGGAAACGCTCGAACTCGCCTCGAAGATCGAGTCGCTGAGCGCTCATCACCGCTATCTCGTGCAGGAACTGGTTGCCCAATTCTACGGCGACGCCGACAAGAGCTGACGCGCGCACACGAACGCTGCGCTCTGCGCCGTCAAGGAAACGCGCTCCCACCAAGCAAAAAAGCCGTCCGGTTCACACCGGACGGCTTTTTTTCGAGCCTTGATTCAAGTGGCGGCGTTACCGCCGCCCCAGCACTCAGGCTGCCTTCGTCTTGCCTTTGCCCATCATGCGCGTGATGTAGTACTGCTGCGCGATCGAGAGCACGTTGTTCACGACGTAGTACAGCACGAGGCCCGCCGGGAAGAAGAAGAACATGACCGAGAACGCGATCGGCATGAACATCATCATCTTGGCCTGGACGGGGTCCGGCGGCGTGGGGTTGAGCTTCGTTTGCACGAACATCGAGACGGCCATCAGCACCGGCAGGATGAAGAACGGATCCTGCTGCGAAAGGTCGTGAATCCAGAGAATCCACGGCGCGCCGCGCATTTCCACCGACGAGAGCAGCACCCAGTACAGCGAGATGAACACCGGAATCTGGATCACCACCGGCAGGCAGCCGCCGAACGGATTCACCTTCTCGGTCTTGTAGAGCTCCATGAGCGCCGCGTTCATCTTCTGCGGGTCGCTCTTGAAGCGCTCGCGCAGCGCCTGCATGCGCGGCGTGATTTCCTTCATGCGCGCCATCGACTTGTAGCTGGCGGCGGAGAGCGGGAAGAACACGGCCTTGATGAGCAGCGTGAGCAGCACGATCGACCAGCCCCAGTTGCCCACGTAGCTGTGGATCTTCTCGAGCAGCCAGAAGAGCGGCTTGGCGATGATCGTCACCCAGCCGTAGTCCTTCACGAGTTCCAGACCCGGCGCGATGCCTTCGAGCATGCGCTCTTCCTGCGGACCCGCGAAGAGGCGCGCCTGCACGGTATCGGTCGCACCCGGTGCGATCGTGCCGAGCGGCTGCTTCACGCCCACGCGGTAGAGCGAGTTGTCGAACTTCTCGACGTAGATGCTGCGCTTGGCGCCTTGCTGCGGAATCCACGCGGTCGCGAAGTAGTGCTGCACCATTGCGACCCAGCCGTTGTCGGCTTGCGTCACGAAGTCGGCCTTGTTCTTGTCGATGTCGCCGAACGTGATCTTCTGGAAGTGATGCTCGTTCGAGTACACCGCCGGGCCGATGAACGTGTGCGAGAAGCGCGGCGTTTCGACCGGCTCGCTGTCACGCACGATTTCCATGTAGAGCGTCGGCGAAACCGGCGCGCCGCTCACGTTCTGCACCTTCCAGTCCACGCCGATCACGTAGCTGCCGCGCGTGAACGTGTAGGTCTTGGTGACCTTCACGCCGCCTTTCTCGGGCGACTGAAGCGCGACCTGGAACGAGTTGGCGTCGCCGGTCAGCTCGCGCGGACCATCGACAGCCGTGAACACGTCGTTGTGGTTCGGGAAGTCGCCGCCGAGCAGGCCCGTACGCGCCAGGTACGTGTGGTCGTTCGTGTGATCGAACAGCGTGATGTACTGGTCCGGACCCTTGCCGTCGGCGCTTTCCTTCACGAGCGAGAGCTTCACGAGCGTGCCGCCGCGCGTGTCGATCACGCCGTCGTAGACGTCGGTGCGGAAATGGACGAGCTGGGCTGCGGCTGCAGCGGGCTGGGCGGTGTTCGTCGGCGCCTGGCCTGCGGCGGCGGCGGCCGTCGGCAGGTCAGACGCGCCATTGGCGGCGCTAGCGGGCGCAGCGCCGCCCGCGGCGGTTTGCGTCTGCGTTTGCGTCGCGTTCGGGAAGAACATCGACTGGCGTCCATGGTCGCGCTGCCAGTTGTCGTACAGCATGACAGCTGACATGAAGAAGATGACCCATAGGACGGTGCGTTTGATATCCATGCGTTGTCTCAGTGTCGATGGAATGGCGCGTCAGCGCTTTTTCGGAGATGCAGGCGGGACGAGATCGATGCCGCCCGCCGAAAACGGATGGCAGCGGCACAGCCGCCGCGCGGCGAGGTAAGTCCCACGCGCGGCGCCATGATACTGGATTGCCTCGCGTGCGTAATCCGAACAGGAAGGATAAAAACGGCACCGGCTGCCGAGGAGGGGACTCACGGCAAGCTTGTAGAAACGCAGCAGTGCGATCAATACCGTTTGCATGGCGTTGCGGCCTGGCTGCGCCGCGTTCGATGACGAACCACATGCCGCTTGCGCGGCGTCTACGTCGGATATGCCGGACTCGCGCGCCCCGCTCATGATGTGCGGGAACTGCCGTGGTCCGGCGGCAAATCTTTACCGGCCTGGGCACGCGCCGGTTCCCCACTTGGCGCCGCAACCTGCGTCGCGCAAGGGGTGCGCGCAGATGTCGCAGGCGCAGCGCTGCCACGCCGCGTGACTTCGCGCGCGGCCTTTTCGAGCAGCGTCTCGATCTCGCCGCGGCACAAAGCCTTGAGCCCCGGCGAGGACGCGCCCGGCAGCGCCTTGCGGTCGAACTTCGTATGCAGGCGCAGCAGCAGGTCGAAACCTTCGAACTGCGCACGACGCACACGAAACGCTTCGCGGGCAATACGGCGCACCAGGTTGCGCGTGACCGCGCGCGGTGCGTACTTCTTGCCGATCACGAGTCCGAGCCGCGCCTCGTTGCCAGTGGGCCGGCCGTACACGACGAAGTGCTCGGTGCGGCGCCAGGGGCGCAAACGAAAAACGGATGAGAACTCATCCGTTTTCAGTAGCCTTGCGGCTTTCGGAAAAGCGGCTTGCGTTCGCGACGGCATGACGCCCCGATCAGTTACCAGGTTCGTCCTGTTCGCCGTGCTTGCGAGCGGGCCGCTACCCGTGATTTCGCTGATAGCGATGCTGCCCGACTTAGACGGCGAGGCGCTTGCGACCCTTCGCACGGCGTGCGTTGATCACTTTGCGGCCACCAGCGGTCTTCATGCGCACGCGGAAACCGTGGGTACGCTTGCGACGGGTAACGGAAGGTTGGAAAGTACGTTTCATGTTGCTCTCACTGTTGAGTTTTGACCGCGGCGAGCATCGCGGAAAAAGGCAATGGCCGGTGGTACTAGGGATTGGTTTTCGAGGAACCCGCTATTTAATCCGGTTTTTCGTTGGCCGTCAATAGGTTAGGCGATCGAACCTTCTGGGACGGCCACGCCGCGCCCGCATTGGGCGCGTGGAGGGCACGAACGAACGTGCGTTGATCCGTCCCTGTGGATAACTTCCTGGTGAGGGGATTTCAGCGTTAGAATCTCGCCTATCCCAAGAATCCTGCATGCCGCTCCGGCCCGCCTGCTTGCCGCAAGACCCTTGCCGCGCGGGCTTCCGGAGCAATTGCCGTCGCTTTCGTCAGGGCCTCGTCGCGTGTGTGCGACAAGAGCGGAGCGAGTGCAATGCATGCAAACAAAACGACCACAGCAACTCGATGAACGAATTCTGGCAACACTGTTCCGCACTACTGGAGCGTGAGCTAACGCCCCAGCAGTACGTGACGTGGATTAAACCGTTGGCCCCGGTTGCCTTCGATGCTGCGGCGAACACGCTGCAGATAGCCGCTCCCAACCGCTTCAAGCTCGACTGGGTCAAAAGTCAATTTTCGGGCCGGATCACCGATATGGCGCGCGACTTCTGGCAGACCCCTGTCGACGTGCAGTTCGTCCTCGACCCGAAGGCGGGTATGCGCGCGCCCCAGGTCGCAACGGCCCCCGCTGTCGCGCCGCGCGCGCCGCTGGCTAGCGCGCCCGCACCGGCTGTTGCCGCCGCGCCGCAACCGGCCGCCGTGACTGGCGGCACGGGTCTCGCCGGCATGGTGCAAGCCGCATCGGCCGCCGCGCAGGCGACCGCCGAAGACGCCGCCGACCTCGACCTGCCCAGCCTCGACGCGAACGAAGCCGCCGCCGGCCGCCGCACGTGGCGCCCGGGCCAGGGCGCGGCTGCGGCCGCCTCGAGCGGCGAGCCCGACCCGACCTACGAGCGCTCGAAGCTCAACCCGGTGCTCACGTTCGACAACTTCGTGACGGGTAAGGCGAACCAGCTCGCGCGTGCGGCTGCCATCCAGGTGGCCGACAACCCCGGCATCTCGTACAACCCGCTGTTCCTCTACGGCGGTGTGGGCCTCGGCAAGACTCACTTGATCCACGCGATCGGCAACCAGCTCCTGCTCGACAAGCCGGGCGCGCGTATCCGCTATATCCACGCCGAACAGTATGTGTCCGACGTGGTGAAGGCTTATCAGCGCAAGGCGTTCGACGATTTCAAGCGCTACTACCACTCGCTCGACCTGCTGCTGATCGACGATATTCAGTTCTTCTCGGGCAAGTCGCGCACGCAGGAAGAGTTCTTCTACGCGTTCGAGGCGCTCGTTGCCAACAAGGCGCAGGTGATCATCACGAGCGATACGTATCCGAAGGAAATCTCGGGTATCGACGACCGCCTGATCTCGCGCTTCGACTCGGGCCTGACGGTCGCGATCGAGCCGCCCGAGCTCGAAATGCGCGTGGCCATTCTGATGCGCAAGGCGCAATCGGAAGGCGTGAGCCTGAACGAGGACGTCGCGTTCTTCGTTGCGAAGCACCTGCGCTCGAACGTGCGCGAACTCGAAGGCGCGCTGCGCAAGATCCTCGCGTATTCGAAGTTCCACGGCCGCGAAATCTCGATCGAGCTGACCAAAGAAGCGCTCAAGGATCTGCTGACGGTGCAGAACCGCCAGATTTCGGTCGAAAACATCCAGAAGACGGTGGCGGACTTCTACAGCATCAAGGTCGCCGACATGTATTCGAAGAAGCGTCCGGCCAACATCGCGCGCCCGCGCCAGATCGCCATGTATCTGGCCAAGGAGCTCACGCAGAAAAGCCTGCCGGAAATCGGCGAGCTGTTCGGCGGCCGCGATCACACCACGGTGCTGCACGCCGTGCGCAAGATTGCCGACGAGCGCACCAAGGACGCCCAGCTCAACCACGAGTTGCACGTGCTCGAGCAGACGCTGAAGGGGTAATACGCAAAAAGCAGCACCTGAAAGCGGGGCGGACGGTCGCATCCCGAAGGGTTTGCCCTGTTTATTTCGCGGATCGCCCCCAATTTAGGGAAGTGGTCCGTTTTCAGGCACAATATGGGTTTAACCGCCCGGCGGTCCGGGGCGGGAACCACGCCGCGGGCTGTGCTGCATCAACCGCCAGAGCGGCGCCGGGGCCGTGTGACATACGTGGGGTCACGTCGGCAAAACCGGCGCCAGGCGGGCGCGCAGACCGTCACATCAACGAAGGAACTCTATGCAACTGGTCAAGACCGAACGCGATAACCTGCTGAGGCCGCTGCAAACGGTGAGCGGCATTGTCGAACGCCGCCACACGTTGCCGATCCTCGCCAATCTGCTGATCACCAAAACCGGTTCCGACGTCTCGTTCCTGTCGACCGACCTCGAGTTGCAGATCACCACGACCGCCGACTTCGGCGTCGGCAACGACCAGGTGGCCACCACCGTCGCCGCGCGCAAGCTGCTCGACATCCTGCGCGCCATGCCCGACGGCCAGGTCACGCTCACGCTCGCCGACAAGCGCCTCACGGTGCAGTCGGGCAAGAGCCGGTTCGCCCTGCAAACGCTCGCCGCGGACGAGTTCCCCACGGTGGCGCAAGCCAAGGACTTCGGCGCGAACCTCGCGGTGCCTCAGAAGACGTTCCGCCAGTTGCTCGGCATGGTGTATTTCGCCATGGCGCAGCAAGACATCCGTTACTACCTGAACGGCATGCTGCTCGTCGTCGATGGCGACCAGCTCATGGCCGTGGCCACCGACGGCCACCGCCTCGCGTTCTCGTCGATGAAGATCGAAGGCTCGTTCGCGCGCCAGGAAGTCATCATCCCGCGCAAGACCATTCTCGAACTCCAGCGCCTGCTCGAAGACATCGACGACGTGCTGAAGATCGACATCGGCTCGACGCAGGTGAAATTCACGTTCGGCCAGGTCGAACTGGTTTCGAAGCTCGTGGAAGGCAAGTTCCCCGACTTCCAGCGTGTGATCCCGAAGGCGCACAAGAACACCTTCCAGATCGGCCGCGAAGAACTGCAGCGCTCGTTGCAGCGCGCGGCGATTCTCACGTCCGACAAGTTCAAGGGCGTGCGCTGCATCATCGAGCCGGGCCAGCTCAAGATCATGTCGACCAACGCCGACCAGGAAGAGGCGCAGGAAGAGCTGGAAATTGCCTACCAGGGCGACACCATCGACATCGGGTTCAACGTCACGTATCTGCTCGACGTACTCGCGAACCTGAAGGTCGACACGCTGGAAGTGAGCCTCGGCGACGCCAGCTCCAGCGCACTCATCACGATTCCCGAGAACGAGGAATTCAAGTACGTGGTGATGCCGATGCGCATCTAAAAAGCGCGACAGAAGAAGAACACCAGGGGGCGCTGCGCCCCTTTGGCGTTTTTATGGCTTTTTGAAAAAGTCTCGAGCAGTAACACAGGCAGTACGCAGAACCGGAAAATTCCATGACTGATACGAACAACTCGCAACCCGACAACAGCTACGGCGCCTCGTCGATCCAGATCCTCGAAGGTCTGGAGGCAGTGCGCAAGCGGCCCGGGATGTACATCGGCGACACGTCGGACGGCACCGGTCTGCACCATCTCGTCTTCGAAGTGCTGGACAACTCGATCGACGAAGCCCTCGCCGGCTACTGTAACGACATCCACGTGGTGATTCACGCGGACAACTCCATCTCGATCACCGACAACGGCCGCGGCATTCCCACGGACGTGAAGATGGACGACAAGCACGATCCGAAGCGCAGCGCCGCCGAAATCGTGATGACCGAGTTGCACGCGGGCGGCAAGTTCGACCAGAACAGCTACAAGGTCTCGGGCGGCCTGCACGGCGTGGGTGTGTCCTGCGTGAACGCGCTCTCGAGCTTCCTGCGCCTCACCGTGCGCCGCGACGGCAAGAAGCGCTTCATGGAATTCCACCGCGGCGTGCCGCAGAACCGCATTCTCGAAGAGCGCGACGGCCATACTGTCTCACCGATGCAAGTGCTTGGCGACACCGAAAATCGCGGCACCGAAGTGCACTTCATGGCCGACGAAACGATTTTCGGCAGCGTGGAGTATCACTACGACATTCTCGCCAAGCGTATTCGCGAGCTCTCGTTCCTGAACAACGGCGTGCGCATTCGTTTGACCGACCAGCGCACGGGCAAGGAAGACGATTTCGCGTTCGCGGGCGGCGTGAAGGGCTTCGTCGAGTACATCAACAAGGCGAAGACCGTCCTGCACCCGACCATCTTCTACATCTCGGGCGAGAAGGACGGCGTGGGTGTGGAAGTGGCGATGCAGTGGAACGACAGTTACAACGAAAGCGTGCTGTGCTTCACGAACAACATCCCGCAGCGCGACGGCGGCACGCACTTGACCGGCCTGCGCGCGGCGATGACGCGTGTGATCAACAAGTACATCGCCGACAACGAAATCGCGAAGAAGGCCAAGGTCGAAACCTCGGGCGACGACATGCGCGAAGGTTTGTCGTGCGTGCTCTCCGTGAAGGTGCCGGAGCCGAAGTTCAGCTCGCAGACGAAGGACAAGCTGGTTTCTTCGGAAGTGCGCGCACCGGTCGAAGAAGTCGTGGCGAAGGCGCTCGAAGAGTTCCTGCTGGAAACGCCGAACGACGCGAAGACCATTTGCGGCAAGATCGTCGACGCCGCGCGTGCGCGCGACGCCGCGCGCAAGGCGCGTGAAATGACGCGCCGCAAGGGTGTGCTCGACGGCGTGGGCTTGCCGGGCAAGCTCGCGGACTGCCAGGAAAAGGATCCTGCGAAGTCCGAGGTGTATATCGTCGAGGGTGACTCGGCAGGCGGCTCGGCCAAGCAAGGCCGCGACCGTAAATTCCAGGCCATCCTGCCGCTGCGCGGCAAGGTGCTGAACGTCGAAAAGGCGCGCTACGACAAGCTGCTGTCTTCCGAGCAGATCGTCACGCTGATCACCGCGCTGGGCTGCGGCATCGGCAAGGACGACTACAACCTCGAGAAGCTGCGCTATCACCGCATCATCATCATGACCGACGCGGACGTGGACGGCGCGCACATCCGAACGCTGCTGCTCACGTTCTTCTATCGCCAGATGCCGGAGATGATCGAGCGCGGCTATGTGTATATCGCGCAGCCGCCGCTGTACAAGCTCAAGGCGGGTAAGGACGAGCGTTATCTCAAGGACGATTCGGAACTGAACGCGCACATGCTGCGTCTCGCGCTGCAAGGCTCGGAGCTCGTGCCGAACGAAGGCGCAACGCCGATCTCCGGCGACGCGCTTGGCGAACTCGCGCGCTCGTACCAGCTCGCGCGCGGCGTGGTGGATCGTCTTTCGCGTCTGTACGACGAGCGCGCGCTCGAAGCGATCATGGACGGCGTGGCGATCGACCTGTCGAGCGAAGCATCGACCGAGGCTTCGGCGCGTGCGCTCGAAGCGCAACTGCGCGACGATCCGCTCAAGCCAGAAGTGAGTGTGGTGCCGATGTACGATCAGGTGCGCGAGCAACGTTCGCTGCGCGTGGAGCGCCGCCATCACGGCAATGTGAAGGTCTCGGTGATCGACGAGGAGTTCCAGCTCACCGCCGACTATCAGCAGCTCGTGAACACGGCCAATACGTTCAAGGGCTTGATCGGCAAGAACGCCGTGATCAAGCGCGGCGAGCGCAGCATGGCCGTGAACGACTTCAAGAGCGCGATGAAGTGGCTGATCGCCGATGCCGAGCGCAACGTGTCGAAGCAGCGCTATAAGGGGCTCGGTGAGATGAACCCCGGACAGCTCTGGGAAACGACGATGGATCCGACGGTGCGGCGTTTGCTGCGCGTGCAGATCGAGGACGCGATCGCCGCCGATGGCATCTTCACGACGCTCATGGGTGATGACGTCGAGCCGCGTCGTGCGTTTATCGAGAGCAATGCGCTGCGGGCGGGGAATATCGACGTTTGATCGTCTGCTGCTGCCATTGAAAAACAAACGCCCGGGAAACCGGGCGTTTTCATTTGATGCGACAACTCATGCCGCAAATCCCACCGGGATGAGATACACGACGCTCTGCCCGGAAGGCAACCCGAGCGCATGCGCTGCCTTCGGCCCATCGACGGCCCCCACGGGCACGGCAACAAGCCCAAGCGCCACAGCCTGTAGCAGCATGTTCTGGGCGGCGTGCCCGGCCTCGATATCGCTATACACACTGGCTCTCGCGCCATACCGCTGGGTGAGCCGGCCTGGATCGGCTGCCACCGCGATCAAGGCCGGAGCCGTCCCGACGGACGTCTGATTGACTGCAAGCGCTTGCATCTGAGGACGCATATCGGGCGTTTCCCGCGTCTCGGCCCGGTGGCCGTGAGGCAGGTAATGCATCACCTCGTTGGCGGTCATCACGTAAAGTTCGAGCGCGTACAAGGCGCCAGCTGAAGGCGTTGCACGCTTGCCGTCAGGGCTCGTGATGCCTTGCCCGGCCCATAGCAGCTGGCCGATGCTGTCGACAGGCAGCGCGTCGGACCGGAAGCGGCGCACGGATCTGCGCCGCTGGATCGCATCCTCAAGGGAGACCGTGCCGGAGAGTTTGGGCTTGGGCAGTTCGATCTCTTTGGTGTACTTCGCCGGGCTCCCCAGCGCCTCGCCGGTGGAAACCTGGGCAATCGCGCCCGCGGCCAGCACAGCCAACAATTCACGGCGTTTCATCAGGCGCCTCCATGAGTGAAGGAGCAGACCGGCAGGCGAACCCTGCGGCCTTCGCGAATCTGACTATTTCACGTTTTAGAGCGACGCTCGGGCCACGGCGCAATCTGGTCAACAGTCGCGATGCGTGCCCAATGGCAGAAGTTATAGACCGTAATCAGAAGATTGCGAGGTCCGAATGAGTCGCGTGAATTTGATGTTCTGCGGCACACGCACTATCCACAGGCCCCAGCGGATAACTCTCGGAAAACCCCTGGAAATCACTGTGCATGAATCGGGGATAACTTCAGCGGCGCGAAAAGTGTGGAAAAGTTGCCAGCAGCTGCCTGGCGTTGTCCCGTTAACACCCACGAGGTTATGTTTTTTCCACAGCCTTGTTTACTCAATAGTTTTCCACGGTTATCCACAGAATACCCAGGGGCTTGTTAACTATTACTACGTTTACGTATACATACGTTATTAAAACCTTAGAACCCTCGCATCGGAAACGAAGATGCCGCCGTAAAACGTCTCCAGCGGCATCGTTCAAACCCTGCGAAACGCGCGACTCAAGCGAGCGGGATATAGAGCTCCGTCTTGAGATCTTCTGGCGCCGCCTCATCCGGCGTATTCAGATAAACCTCGAACGAAGGCGCCGAAAAGTCCGGCGTGCGCCCGAGCTTCTGCAACCCTTCGTTGTAAAACCACATCCACGCCTGGCCCAGCCCCTGATACGGCCCCTTGTGCAGCACCATCGCATGCTCGCCGCCGCGCAGCTGAAACTTTTCCACTGGCGCGATGATCTCCACGTCGGTTGCCTGCCCCAGATGCAGCGCCGCCTTCGAGCGCAGCTTCGATTCTTCAACCGTATTGGGATCGTCGTAGTAGATGCCGACCATCTTCGCGCCCGACGTGCGCACGTTGCGCTCGCCGAGCCATTGCGCGAGCGTGTAGAACGCGTCGCCGATCTTCATGTACGGACCCACGTGGCTGACGGCGAGCAGATCCATCGGCTCGAGGGTGAGAAGCTTCACGTCGCGGTTTTGCATGATGGCGTCTCCTGGTGCGATCGCCGCGCGAATGCGCGGCTGCATGCGGTCCAAGATAGCACCGCGCTACGGCAGACGCCCTTGGCGTGCCGTGCGCTCGAGCGTCACAAACTCACGCGTGTCACCGGATGCGCCGCGAGCCACGCGTTCTCTTCGTCGGCGTAGAGCCGCGAGCGCGTGAGAAAGCGCAGGCCCGTGGGTCGTTCGAGCGAAAACATGCCGCCGTTGCCTGGCACGGCGTCGATGATGAGCTGGGTGTGCTGCCAGTACTCAAACTGCGCCTCCGTCATGTAGAACGGCACCCCGCCAATTTCTCCCAACTGCACGTCGGCGTTGCCGACCATGAACTCGCCGACGGGGAAGCACATGGGCGCGCTGCCGTCGCAGCAGCCGCCCGACTGGTGAAAGAGCAGGGAGCCGTGTTCGCGCGTCAACTGCTCGATGAGCGCGAGCGCGGCCGGCGTGGCGGTAACGCGTTCGACCATGTTGTGACGCTCCTCTCAAGATGCAACGAAGGAGGCGCCGCGCGCGGCTGCGGCCTCTGGACCGCAAAACACCGCGCGCGACACACAGAGCACGCAGTCCGGTCAGAAGAACCCGAGCGGCTGCTCGCTATAGCTCACGAGCAGGTTCTTCGTCTGCTGGTAGTGGTCGAGCATCATCTTGTGGTTTTCGCGCCCGATGCCTGACTGCTTGTAGCCGCCAAATGCCGCGTGTGCCGGGTAAGCGTGGTAGCAGTTGGTCCACACGCGGCCCGCCTGGATCGCGCGGCCAAAGCGGTAGGCACGCGTGCCGTCGCGCGTCCACACGCCGGCGCCGAGGCCGTAGAGCGTGTCGTTGGCGATTTCCAGCGCCTCCTCTTCGGTCTTGAAGGTCGTGACGGACACCACGGGTCCGAAAATTTCCTCCTGGAAGATCCGCATCTTGTTGTGGCCGCGGAAGACGGTGGGTTTCACGTAGTAGCCTTCGCCGAGTTCGCCGGTGAGGGTGTTGCGTTCGCCGCCAATCAGGCACTGCGCGCCTTCCTGCTTACCCAGGTCGATATACGAGAGGATCTTCTCGAGTTGTTCCTGCGAGGCCTGTGCGCCGATCATCGTCTTCGTGTCGAGGGGGTGGCCTTGCTGGATCGCCGCCACGCGCTTGAGTGCGCGCTCCATGAAGCGGTCGTAGATCTTCTCGTCGATCAGCACGCGCGACGGGCACGTGCACACTTCGCCCTGGTTGAGCGCGAACATTGCGAAGCCTTCGAGTGCCTTGTCGAAATAGCTGTCGTCGTGGTCGAGCACGTCTGCGAAGAAGATGTTCGGGCTCTTGCCGCCCAGCTCCAGCGTCACCGGAATGATGTTCTGGCTCGCGTACTGCATGATGAGGCGGCCCGTGGTGGTTTCGCCCGTGAAGGCGATCTTCGCGATGCGCTTGTTCGAGGCGAGCGGCTTGCCCGCTTCGAGGCCGAAGCCATTCACGACGTTCAGCACGCCGGCCGGCAGCAGGTCCTGGATCAGTTCGGTGAGCACGAGGAACGATGCGGGCGTCTGCTCGGCGGGCTTGAGCACGACGCAGTTGCCGGCCGCGAGCGCGGGCGCGAGCTTCCAGGCGGCCATGAGGATCGGGAAGTTCCACGGAATGATCTGGCCGACCACGCCGAGCGGCTCATGGAAGTGATACGCGACCGTGTCGTGATCGATCTCGGAGATGCCGCCTTCCTGCGCGCGCACGCAGCCCGCGAAGTAACGGAAGTGGTCGGCGGCGAGCGGGATGTCGGCGGCGAGCGTTTCGCGCAGCGGCTTGCCGTTGTCGATGGTTTCGGCCACAGCGAGCGTGTGGAGGTTCTGCTCGATGCGATCGGCGATGCGGTTGAGGATGTTGGCGCGCTCGCTGGGCGAGGTCTTGCCCCATGCGGCTTTGGCTTTGTGCGCGGCGTCGAGTGCGAGTTCGATGTCGGCTTCGCGCGAGCGTGGAATGGAGGTGAACGCATGGCCGGTGATCGGCGAAATGTCGTCGAAATACTCGCTGCCGAGCGGCGCCACCCACTCGCCGCCGATGAAGTTGCCATACTGCTTCTTGTACGGGAATTCGGTCGTCAGGAATTGCATGTCCGCGTGATTCATCTGCGTGCTCCTCAGTGTTCTCAGTCTCGATATGGACGGACGCGCGGCGTGGTGTGACCGCGCTACCGCGGCACGCTGACGCGAGAACCATGCCAGCGCGGCGGCGCAGCGGCGCCTTCCCGTGCTGTAGCGGCACGGCAAGCGCGTGCCATGGAAATGCGCGGTGCGCGGACGCTGCACGCAATCGACGGATTGCGTCAGGCCGGAACAAAGGGGCATTCGACTGCTCAAGAAGTGAACAGCAGGTAAGCGGAATATCGGCGGGAGTCGGAGATTTGCGCCGCGCGGGCCGCACTTGCGGTAGGCTTTGCACCCGTAACAGTCAGGAGAGTCTGCATGTCGAGTACATTTGTTTGCCGCAACCAGTCGTGCGGCACCCCGTGGGAACAGAGCGAGGTCGTGATCAAGAACGAAGGGCAGGGGCCCTTGTTCCGTTGTCCGCTGTGCGGCGCGCGCAATTATCTGGAGCAGTTCGAAGACGACGATGGCAACGTCGTCTATGAACAGGTGGACGGCAAGCCCTTCCTCTGAGCGTTGGCGGCTAGAGGATCTGGGTCGCGAGCGTGACGCCGAAGAAGAACCCGCCAACCACGCCGAGCGTGCGGCCAACCAGTAGCTGGTTCAGATCCTCATCCAGCATCAGTGGGTCGCGGCGGTCGCGCAGCACTGTTTTGAGCAGCAAGGGGCGGATCAGGAGCGCGCACGCGGCTATCACGACCGGCACCGTAAGCCGGATAGCCAGGCTGACATGCTTCTCGGGCGGAATATCCAGCCAGACCAGAAGCAGGACCAGAAGCGTCGTGACTAGCGCACCGACGATCGCGCCTGCAACGAGCCGGTCGACGGGATGACCGTGCATCATGATTCACCTCTTATAGGACAGTAGTTGACCTGACTATGATCAACATCTGGTCAGAAAAACCCTATAGGAAGAGTCCGAAAAGCGGGACCTGCGAATCAGAATTCATTCGTTTGGATTCCGAAGTTTTTCGCACGCAGGCGGTAGAGGAACGCAGAAGCGTGGACAGTGAATGACTGGCCAGCGGACGCACGCCGTAGCACGAGGGCCGAGCCGCCTGGCGCCGGATTCGGCCCCCTACCATCCCCAATTTAGTCGGACTATTTGTTACCTATCCATACGGGTAGGCTGGCGAGCGCCCCGGAGCGTCCTACAGTACTTCATACGATAAGAAACCACGGCAGGACCAACGGGGAAAGCTATGACATTCGTCGAACAGGAAATCGCGCACATCGCGCGCGTAATGCCGCCGTCGCTGGCTGGCGATTTCGAAATGCCGGTGATGGGCGTCGCATACTGGCGCAAGCGCCTGTATGCGCTTCTGAAGCAAAACCACCTGACTCACGTTCAGCTTTCGACCGTCGATACGCTGCTGCGCCAGCTCGACGGCTTCGAGGCGCTCGGCCGCTGGCTGCCGCGCCCGAAGCAGGCTTCGCGTCACGTGAGGCGCGTGAAGTAGTTCAGAGCAGTGGACGCGCAGAAATGCAAAAAGCCCGATCGCAAGGATCGGGCTTTCTGGCTAAATTCGCTGGTGGGGCGTGAGTGACTCGAACACTCGACCTACGGATTAAGAGTCCGCTGCTCTACCAACTGAGCTAACGCCCCCAACAGAAGAAAGATTATGCAGGACTTTTCGGAACTTGGCAAGCCCCCTCTGCAAATATTCTGAAAATAGTCTGTCGATGCCGCGCAAGCCCCGTCCGCGCAGGCGTTTGCGCCCTTACCGCGGTGGCCGTGCTGTCCCGGTATGATGTCGCCACTCCTGGCGTCAATCCAGGTTTCAAGCCAGTCGCTGTACGCCGCCCGTTCGCCGAGGCAGGCTGAGGTGGGTCGTAATCGGCTGGAAGC
This sequence comes from Paraburkholderia sp. JHI869, assembly GCF_038900775.1. Lineage (NCBI taxonomy): Bacteria > Pseudomonadati > Pseudomonadota > Betaproteobacteria > Burkholderiales > Burkholderiaceae > Paraburkholderia > Paraburkholderia sp. JHI869. Next base: position 94,776 of record NZ_JAYMSC010000024.1, on the reverse strand, counting down.
GTCGCACGGTAATCCACAAAGGCAAACGATGGACGACAACGCAATCGACGCGCTGCTGGAGCGCGTGCTGGCCCCGTGGGTGCGCGCGCTCGGGATGAAGCCCGTCGAGGTCTCGGAAGACAGCGCCACCTTGCGCCTGCCGTTTTCCGGCGAGCTGCGCCACTCGGGCGGTGTGATCTGCGGCCAGGTGTTCATGGCGGCGGCGGATACGGCCATGATCGTCGCGATAACGGCCGCGCTCGGCGGCTTCAAGCCCATGACGACCGTTGCGCTCAACACCAACTTCATGCGCGCGGTGCGCAAGGGCGACGTGACGGTGACGGCGCGCGTGCTGCGCATGGGCCGCAATCTGGTGTTCGGTGAAATAGAACTCTACGACGAAGACGGCCGGATGGCGGTTCACGCGACCTCGACTTACGCGCTGCTCGATTAAGCTTGGCGCTTCCGATCGGTTTCGGTCGCTTCGAAGGACGTAGAAGGCATGTTCGATCAGGTGGTTTTCGCCGGCGGCGGCAATCGCTGCTGGTGGCAGGCGGGGTTCTGGGACATCGTCCAGCCCGAACTGCACATTCGCCCGCGCGTCATTACGGGGATTTCGGCGGGCGCGGCCACCGCGTGCATGCTTTACACGCGCGACGCCGACTGGGTTATGCGCTACTACGAGGAAGCGCTGCGCCACAACAAGCGCAACGCCTACTGGGGCAATCTGCTGCGCGGCGAGTCGGTGTTTCCGCATTACCGCATCTATCGCCAGGCGCTGCTCGACATCTACGGCGAGCCGTTCACGCAGCTCCAGGACGCGCCTGAGATCCGCATTGGCGTGTCGCACGTGCCGCGCTGGCTCGGCGCGCGCAGCGCGGTGGCGGCGGGTCTCATCGCATACAACATCGAAAAACATATCCGCAAGACGCTGCACCCCACGCTTGGGCGCAAGCTCGGGTTTCATCCGGAGTTCGTGACGGCGCAGGAGTGCGCGAGTGTGGAGGATCTGGCCGATCTCATCCTGCAGTCGTCCTGCACGCCGCCATTCACGCCGGTGCTGCGGCGCGAAGGCCGCCCGGTGCTCGACGGCGGCATGGTGGACAACGTGCCTGTCGGCGCGCTCGACGACACGCCCGGCCGTGTGCTGGTGATGGTGACGCGGCTCTATCCGCGTCCGCAGATGTTCGCGGTGCGGCATCAGGCGGCGCAGGGTGTGCAGCAACGCCTTTACGTGCAGCCATCGGCCAAGGTGCCGATTTCGAGCTGGGATTACACGAGCCCGCACCAGATGCAGCACGCCTACAACCTCGGCCGCGTGGACGGCGAGCGTTTCCTCGCGCGTTTGCCCGAGGTCATGGAAGCGGCCGCGAACGCCTGAGCGGACGCGGCCGGATCAAAAGCAGCCGGGCGGCGGGCGCCGCCCGTGCGGTCGTGCTTACTTGCGGCGGCCGCCCTGCAGCGCGACCGGGTTTGCGACGCTCGCGTGGTCCCCAGCATCGAACGCAAGGATGTTGCGGAACGCCGCGCCGAAGTACAGCTCGTAGCTCTCGCGCTCCACATAGCCGATGTGCGGCGTGCAGATCACGTTTTCCATGCGCAGCAGGCTGTAGCCCTGCAGGATCGGCTCGCTCTCGTACACGTCGATCGCGACCATGCCCGGCCGGTTGTGCGAAAGCGCGCCGAGCAGCGCGTTCTCTTCCATCAGCTCCGCACGGCTCGTGTTGACGAGCAGCGACGTGGGCTTCATGCGCAGCAGGTCTTCCTGCTTCACGATCCCGCGAGTGTCATCGTGCAGGCGTAGATGTAGCGACAGCACGTCGCTCTCTTCGAACAGCGCCTCGCGGCTTGCGGCGGCTTCGTAGCCGTCGGCGCGCGCAGCTTCCAGCGAATGCTCGCGGCCCCACACCAGCACGCGCATGCCAAAGGCCTTGCCGTAGCCGGCCACGAGTCGGCCGATCTTGCCGTAGCCCCAGATGCCGAGCGTCTGGCCGCGCATCACCGTACCGAGGCCAAAGTTAGGCGGCATGGCCGACGTCTTGAGGCCCGACTGCTGCCACGCGCCCTGCTTGAGGTTGGCGACGTACTGCGGAATGCGGCGCTGCGCGGCCATGATGAGCGCCCACGTGAGTTCGGCGGGCGCGACGGGCGAGCCGGTGCCTTCGAGCACGGCGATGCCGCGCTCGGTGCAGGCATCGATGTCGATGTGCGGACCGGCCTTGCCCGTCTGGCTGATCATGCGCAGATGCGGGAGCTTGTCGAGGAGTTGCGAGGTGATGCGGGTGCGTTCGCGAATCAGCACGAGCGCATCGACTTCGGCGAGACGGCTGGCGAGCTGGCCGAGGCCTCGCACTGTGTTGTTGAAAACCTTGACCTCGTGGTCGGCGAGCAGTTGAAAGCAGTCGAGCTTGCGGACGGCGTCCTGGTAGTCGTCAAGGATGGCAATTTTCATGGCGGCGGGTTGTTTTGCGTGTTTTGCATCGCGCCATTCGTGGCGCGTCTTTGGTGTTCATGTGGTGGTTATCCCACTATGCAGCGCCGCGAAGGCTGGTATGAATATGGGGAGCCTTCACGTCGCTCGCCGCGTGCAACAGCAGGCATTGCAATTGCGCAAGCCCAAGGCTACGCACGCAGGTTTTTGACGCGGTAATCAGCCGCGAATTTGCAACTTTTAACAGCTTGTCGGGCTCCGATGCAAGCCGCTTTACAGACGGTTTCGAACCCCAGGCTAAAGGACCTTGACGACCTGCCCAACTGCGCGGACCGATTCGCATGTTGATCTGCCATCAACATTCGGTTCGCAAGAGTTGCGCCTCTCGCGTGCAGCGTCTAAAAGGGCCGATTCCCTTTTTACAGCCCTAAAAATGGAGACAGCTCGATGAACCACCCCGACTACCAAGCCCAGGCCGCCGCGCAGGTGCCCGCCTGGGTCCGGCACCGGAAACTGATCGATTGGGTGCAGAAAATCGCGGTGCATACGCAGCCGGATCGCGTCGTCTGGTGCGACGGTTCTCAGGAGGAATACGACCGCCTGTGCGCGCAGATGGTCGAGGCCGGCACGATGCGCCGCCTCAATCCGCAAAAGCGCCCGAATTCGTTTCTCGCGTGCTCGGATCCCTCGGACGTTGCGCGTGTCGAAGACCGCACCTTCATCTGCTCGCCTCGCAAGGAAGACGTCGGTCCCACCAACAACTGGATCGCACCCGCCGAAATGCGCGCTACGCTCGACGGCCTGTTCGCGGGCTCGATGCGCGGCCGCACGATGTACGTCGTGCCGTTCTCGATGGGCCCGCTCGGCTCGCCTATCGCGCATATCGGCGTGGAGCTTTCCGATAGCCCGTATGTTGCCGTGAACATGCGCATCATGACGCGCATGGGCCGCGCCGTGTACGACGTGCTCGGCGAGGACGGCCCGTTCGTGCCGTGCGTGCACAGCGTGGGCGCGCCGCTCGCGGCGGGCGAGAAGGACGTGGCGTGGCCGTGCAACGAGACGAAGTACATCGTCCACTTCCCGGAGACGCGCGAGATCTGGAGCTACGGCTCGGGCTATGGCGGCAATGCGCTGCTTGGCAAGAAGTGCTTCGCGCTGCGCATCGCTTCGACCATGGGCCGCGACGAAGGCTGGCTCGCCGAGCACATGCTGATTCTCGGCGTGCGCTCGCCGGAAGGCCGCAAGTACCACGTCGCGGCGGCGTTCCCGTCGGCGTGCGGCAAGACCAACTTCGCCATGCTGATCCCGCCGCCCGCCATGAACGGCTGGGAAATCACCACGATCGGCGACGATATTGCGTGGATCAAGCCGGGCGCCGACGGCCGCCTCTACGCGATCAACCCGGAGGCGGGCTACTTCGGCGTGGCGCCGGGCACCGGTGAAAAGACCAACTTCAACGCCATGGCGACGCTCAAGGAGAACGTGATCTTCACGAACGTCGCGCTCACCGACGACGGCGACGTTTGGTGGGAAGGCATGACCGACGAGCCGCCCGCGCACGCCATCGACTGGCTGGGCAACGACTGGACGCCGGCCATCGCGAAGGAAACCGGCCGCAAGGCCGCGCATCCGAACGCGCGCTTCACGGCGCCTGCGTCGCAATGCCCGTCGATCGATCCCGAATGGGAGAACCCGAAGGGCGTGGCCATCGACGCGTTCATCTTCGGCGGCCGCCGCTCGACCACGGTGCCGCTCGTGACCGAGGCGCGCGACTGGACCGAGGGCGTCTACATGGCCGCCACCATGGGCTCGGAAACCACCGCGGCGGCGGCGGGGCAGCAGGGCGTGGTGCGGCGCGATCCGTTCGCGATGCTGCCGTTCTGTGGCTACAACATGGCCGAGTACTTCGGCCATTGGCTCAATGTGGGTGAGCGTCTCGCCAAGGCCGGCGCGACGGTGCCGCGCATCTTCTGCGTGAACTGGTTCCGCAAGGGGCCGGATGGCAAGTTCGTGTGGCCGGGCTTCGGCGAGAACATGCGCGTGCTCGAATGGATGGTGCGGCGCATCGAGGGCAAGGCCACGGGCGACGAGCACGCATTTGGCGTGTCGCCGCGCTACGGCGATCTCGACTGGAGCGGCCTGGACTTTACGCAGGCCCAGTTCGAACAGGTGATTTCGGTGGATGCCGACGCCTGGCGCGCCGAACTCGCGCTGCACGCTGAACTGTTCGACAAACTCGCTCATGGTTTGCCGGAAGTATTGAAGGACGCTCGCAAGACGCTCGAAACGCGTCTGTAATCATGTGATGTGAGCACTCACTGACTGGATGGCCGCTTTCGGGCGGCCATTTTTATTGACGGGGTCGAATGCATTGGTGCAGTGCAGAGGCCCGTCTGTTCGGCGTTTGACCGGTTATCTCGCTGCAACGCGCAAAATTGTTTCGGTCGAGGTAACAATCGAACCTCTGTTGATGCATTTTGGGGTGCAGTCGAAGAATTCGTAAAGAAAATAAGGGCTTCCGAGGCAACTTCTGCAGGATTTCTGCTGTCGTAGGAGAATTCGCGGTTTCCTCCGCTGATTAACAGCGGGGCAGTAACAGGCAGGAGTTGTCTCATGGATCATTTGCAGTCGATGCGAGTATTCGTCAAAGTGGCCGACCTCGGCAGTTTCGCCAGGGCCGCTTCCGCGATGGATATCTCCAATGCGGTTGCGACGCGGCATGTCGCCGACCTCGAAGGTCGGCTCGGCACGCGTCTGCTCAATCGCACGACCCGCAGTCTCTCCCTGACCGAATCAGGTCAGGTTTATCTCGAGCGCGCCCGCCAGATTCTCGATGAGCTCGAGGATGTCGAACAGATGGTCGTCGCGCGCAATCACGAACCCGTAGGCACGCTGCGCATCGTCGCGCCGGTCGTGTTCGGGCTCCACAATCTCGCTCCGGTGCTGCAGACGTACACGCAGCGCTATCCGCAGGTCATTCCCGACGTCACGCTGGTGGACCGTCAGGTCGATCTCGTCGAAGAGGGCTTCGATCTGGGCGTCGTGACCGCGCGCCAGATGCGCAGCGCGAGCATCGTCACGCGCCGCCTCACCACGGGTTGCATGACGGTGTGCGCCACGCCCGCGTACCTCGAAAAGCACGGCACGCCCACGCGCCCCGAGCACCTCATGGAGCACCCGAGCCTCTCGCTGCCCTCCGAGTACTGGGGCGACGAGCGCGTCTTCACGGGGCCGGACGGCGAAGTTCGCGTGCGCCCGACCAACGTGATCGTGGCGAACAACACCGAGATGCTGCGCCAGTTCGCGCTGCTCGGCATGGGCATCGCGATCCTGCCGAGCTATCTGATCGGCCGCGACATGACGCGTGGGCGCCTCGTGCGTCTGCTTGGCGACTATCGTCTGCCGCAGGTGGAGATCAACGTCGCGTATCCGAGCCGCCGTCACTTGCCGGCCAAGGTGCGCACGTTCATCGACCATCTCGTCGAGCACTTCAGCCAGACGCCGAACAGTCAGCTCGGCGAGCAGTGGGTCAAGGACGGCCTCGCGCGCCCGGCTGTGGCGGGTCGCAATGGCGCTTCGCCCGACGACTACGATGGTGCACAGCCCGCGCCGGGTGGGAGCCTGCACGACGGCGAGTACAACGGCGAGCACAACGGGATGGACAGCGAGCGCGCACCGAAGGCGGCGCGCGCCTCGGCGGCGCGCACCCGGACTTCGGCGATCTCGCCGCTATAATCCGGAAATCGCCCTTCATCGGTCGATAAAAAAGGCGCAGCTTCGTGAGAAGCTGCGCCTTTTTGCTTGATGCTGCGTCCGGCCGGCGAAGGCCCGGGAAAGGACCGCTTACGAGCCTGTCTTGCGCGCCGGCGTCTTGCGGGCAGCGGTCTTGCGCGCCGGTGCGGCTTTGGCGGCCGCCGTCTTGCGGGCAGGCTTCGCCTTGCCCTCTTCGGCCGAATCCGCCGCGTCGTTCGCGGCATCCTCCGTCGCCTCAGCCGATGCGGCCGACTTCTTCGCGGCCGTCTTGGCGGCTGTCTTCGCGCTCGGCTCTTTCTTTTCGAACTCGAAGCCGATCTTGCCGTCGGGCTGTTTGACGAGGAAAGCCTTGAAGTTGCGGCCAGTACGCGACGACTTGAAGTTGGTCAGCAAGTCGGTGCGGCCTTCGGCCAGCAGCTTCGCCATCTGGTCGCGCGTGATCTCCTGCTGGAGGATCACCTTGCCGGAGCGGAAGTCGCAGGTCTTCGGATTCGCAACCGAATGCTCGCACACGTAGCTCATGCCATGCTCGAACACGTGGCCCTTGCACTTCGGGCACGCGCCCACCGGCTCCTGCTGCGAGAAGTCGGGCGCTTCGCCATCTTCGGTACCCTGGTCCTGGCCGAAATCGAACTCGAGCTTGTAGTTCTTGATTTCGTCGTCGAACGAGAGCTTGAGGATCGCCGAGAACGGCCGGCCCATCTTGCTGCGGAAGCCCGAGAGCGGGCCGATCGTCTTGTTCTGCAGCAGCTCCTCCACTTCGGGAATTTCGAACTGGCGGCCGCCCGGAATCTTCGAGATCGAGAACTCGCACTTCGTGCACGCGAAGCGGCGGTAGTTTTCCTTCACCTGGCCGCCGCAATTCGGGCACGGCGTGGTGAGCGTCGCGTAGTCGCCGGGGATCGTGTCCGAGTCGTATTCCTTCGCGCGCTTCACGATGGTCTGCGTCATGCGGGCGATTTCCTGCATGAACGCGTCACGCGGGAGCTTGCCGCGCTCCATTTGTGAAAGCTTGTATTCCCACTCGCCGGTCAATTCCGGCGCGGTGAGCTCCTTCACGTCGAGGCCGCGCAACAGCGTCATGAGCTGGAACGCCTTGGCCGTGGGAATCAACTCGCGCCCCTCGCGTACGAGATATTTTTCGCCGAGCAGACCTTCGATGATCGCCGCGCGCGTGGCCGGCGTGCCGAGGCCCTTGGCGGCCATGGCCTCGCGCAGCTCTTCGTCGTCCACGAGCTTGCCCGCGCCTTCCATGGCCGAGAGCAGCGTTGCTTCGTTGTAGCGCGCAGGCGGCTTGGTCACGAGCTGGTGCGCCGCGATCTTGTCCGTCTTGACCTTCTCGTCCTTCTTCACCGGCACGAGGTTGGCGTCGTCGCCGCCTGCGTCGCGGCCATAGACCTGCAGCCAGCCCGGCTCGACCAGCACCTTACCTTCGGTCTTGAAGTGGTGTCCGGCGACTTCGGTGATACGCGTGGTGACGCGATATTCCGCCGCCGGGAAAAACACGGCGAGGAAGCGCTTCACGACGAGGTCGTACAGCTTCTGCTCAGGCTCGGACAGCGACTTCGGCGCCTGCAGCGTGGGGATGATGGCGAAGTGGTCGCTGATCTTCGAATTGTCGAAGATGCGCTTGTTCGGCTTCACCCAGCCCTTGTCGAGCACCTGCTTGGCGTGCGGCAGGTAGTTGTTGCTCTCCTTGAGCATCTCGAGCGTCTCTTTCACGGTGCCGAGGTAGTCCTCAGGCAGCGCGCGCGAATCGGTACGCGGGTAGGTGAGCACCTTGTGCTTTTCGTACAGCGCCTGGGCAAGGCCGAGCGTGTTCTTGGCCGAAAAGCCGAAGCGGCCGTTGGCTTCTCGCTGCAGGCTCGTCAGGTCGAAGAGGGCGGGCGAGAGCTGGGTGGACGGCTTCGATTCCTCGCTGACCGTGCCTTCGCGGCCGTGGCAGGCCGCGACGATGGTTTCGGCAGCAGGCAGGCTCCAGAGGCGCGAGTCGCGCTTTTCCGGATCGAACTCGTCTTTCTTGAATTTCGGGTCGTACCAGCGGCCTTCGTAGAAGCCGCCCGCACAGACGAACTCCGCGCGCACTTCCCAGTAATCGCGCGGAATGAACCGGCGGATTTTCTCTTCACGTTCGACGACGATGGACAACGTTGGCGTCTGAACGCGGCCAACCGTGGTGAGGAAGAACCCACCGCCCTTGCTGTTGAAGGCGGTCATCGCGCGCGTGCCGTTGATGCCGACGAGCCAGTCGGCTTCCGAGCGGCAGCGTGCGGCGTCGGCGAGTGGCTGCATGTCGTGGTCGCTGCGCAGGTTCGCGAAGCCGTCGCGGATCGACTGCGGCGTCATCGACTGGAGCCACAGACGCTGGACCGGCTGCTTGGCCTTCGCGTGCTGCGCGATCAGGCGGAAGATCAGTTCGCCCTCGCGCCCCGCGTCGCAGGCGTTGATGAGTTGCGTGACGTCTTTGCGCTTCATCAGCTTGTTGAGCACCTTGAGCCGCGATTCGCTCTTGGCGATCGGGTTCAGGTCGAAGTGCGGCGGGATCACGGGCAGGTTGGCGAAGCTCCACTTGCCGCGTTTGACCTCGTATTCCTCGGGCGCTGCGATTTCCAGCAGATGGCCGACCGCCGACGAGAGCACGTAGTCGTCGCTCTCGTAGTACTCGTCATGCTTGGTAAAACCGCCCAGCGCACGCGCGATGTCGTTCGCGACGGATGGCTTCTCGGCGATGATCAGAGCTTTGGACATGACTGGTTGCTTGTGGGTGTATCCGGTTGGCGCCCCGGGGCCGATGCCGCCTGAATGGGCGCTTGGGCGCGATGCCCTGCGTTGCTGCCCCGCTCGGGGGGCCGTTCTCGACCGCTTTATAGCACATGGCGCGCCGACGTCGATTTTTACGTCATCTCATGACGACAGCCGCGCAAGCGCCAGGGCGCCCAATCATAAGGGCGCGCCAGGCCGTGCGGCAAGCGGCGCGCCTGATCGGGGTCAGATGTTGGGTGCGCTCAAACCGCGATCAGGGCGGGCCGCAGCTTGGGTGCGTCGGCCACGCCCGGCAGCGCCCTGAGGTCCGAGAGCATGCGCTCGACCACGGCGGCGTGCGGCAGGACCGTGCCGAAAAAGCGCGTGGCGTGGCCGTCTTCGATCAGGATGGTCGGGAAGTTCTCGACATCGAGATCGTCGAAGCGGTCTGCATGGGTTTCGATGTCGATGTACGCAAAGCAGACATCGGGATGCGCCTCGGCGATGCGGTCGAACGTGGCACGGTAGTCGCGGCACGTCCCGCACCACTGCGCGCACAGGCACGCGACGAACAGCGTGTCCTGATTGCTGACGCGCTCTGCGATCTGTTCGGCGTCGGTGTCGAGGTCTAGCGCGGGCATGGTCGTTCCTTGCGTTCTCTTATATATAGAGCGGGGTATTTGGCGCGAATGTATCACGGCGGCGCGCGGGCGGTGAGGTCCCCCAATCGGCGGCGTCTGCCGCCTCACTCCCCACGGCTGGCTCGCACGAACCAGCCGCCCGGCAATGCGTCGAGGTGTCCCGCGAGTTCGAGTTGCAGCAGCGTGCCTTGCAGCACCGCTTCGGGCATGTCGGTGCGCTGGGCGAGGATTTCAACCGTGGCCGGCGCGTGACCGAGCGCCTGGAGCAGGCGCCGGGCCTCGGTGCCGAGGCTGGCGGCAGGCTTTTGTCCTTCAGCACGACGAGCGCGCGGCGGCTCGGAACGCGGGCTTTCCAGCGGCAGCGGCAGAGTTTCACCGGCTTCGCGCTGCATGCGGTCGAACGGAACCGAGACCTTCTGGCGGCGTTGCCCTTGCCGCGCCGCGGGCCCCCGCGCGGCGCCTGACGGTCGCCCGACGTTCAGCGCATCAAGCACCTCTTCGGGCGTTTCGACGAGCTGCGCGCCCTGCTTGATGAGCCCGTGGCAGCCGCGCGTGAGCGGCGCATGGATCGAACCGGGCAGCGCGAATACGTCGCGGCCCATTTCGTTGGCGAGCCGTGCCGTGATGAGCGAACCGGAACGTTGCGCGGCCTCGACCACCACCACGCCTTCGACGAGCGCGGCAATCACGCGGTTGCGCTGCGGAAAGTTCGCGGAGCGTGCCGGAGTGCCAAGCGGCCATTCGGAGACGAGCGTGCCGTGCGCGACGATCTCCGTGGCGAGAGGGTGATGGGCCGGCGGGTAGACGAGATCCGCGCCGGTGCCGATTACGGCGACTGTGCCGCCAGATTCGTGGAGCGCGCCGCGATGCGCGGCACCATCCACGCCGAGCGCGAGCCCCGAGACGACCGTAAGACCCGCTGCGGCGAGTGTGCGCGCGAAGCGCGCGGCGTCATCGATGGCCTGCGGCGTGGCGCTGCGGCTGCCCACCACCGCGACCGCGCGCGCGTGGAGCAGCTCGAGCCGGCCTTTGACGTAGAGCAGCGGCGGCGGATCGGGCATGTCGAGCAGGCGGGCCGGATAGGCCGGGTCGGCGAGCGTGATGAGTGCGTTGCCGGGCTCCGTGCGCCACGCCTGCAGCGCTTCGAGTTGCGCTGCGAAGTCCGCGAGGGGCTCGGCCAGTGCGGCGTGCGCGGCTTGCGCACCCGCCACCGCTGTGAGTGCTGCGAATGGCTGGGCCAGCACGTTTTGAGGCAGGCCGAACGCGCCGAGCAGCGCGCGCAGCGCAGCGGGCCTCAGGCCGCGCGCGAGGGCGAGGCGCAGCCAGGCGGCCAGTTCCTCGGGACATAGCGGCAAGGTCGTCGACATTGCGTTCCCCGGGCGCGGACGGTTTGCCGCACCTCGTGATAAAATTTTCACCATCCGAAATACACCGTGGCGTCTTTGCCCGTGGCATTGCGCGCACGCCTCTTGGCGCGGCGCATTCGCACGGGCGATAGCGCGCTCAACGTTGAATTGCGGCCCAATCGTCCGAATATGAGTGCATATCCTCCGTATCCGGCATGGGACCCGCAAGCTGGCCGAATGGCCAGGCCGCGCATCGTCGCCCCGCTTCTGGCTGCTCCTGGCTCTTTCAGGCGCCCAACGAGAAACCCGTTAAATCATGGCTCTACTGAATATTCTTCATTACCCGGACAAGCGTCTGCACAAGGTCGCCAAGCCGGTCGAAGTGGTCAACGACCGCATTCGCAAGCTGGTCGCCGACATGGCGGAAACCATGTACGCAGCGCCTGGTGTCGGCCTCGCGGCCACCCAGGTCGACGTGCACGAGCGCGTTGTGGTGATCGACGTTTCCGACGCTCACGACGAATTGAGCGTGTTCATCAACCCGGAAATCATCTGGTCGAGCGACGAGCGTGAAGTGCATGAGGAAGGCTGTCTTTCCGTGCCGGGCATCTACGATGAAGTCGAACGCGCGGAAAAGGTGCGCGTGCGCGCTATGAACGAAAAGGGCGAGACCTACGAGGTGGACTGCGACGGGCTGCTCGCGGTGTGCATCCAGCACGAAATGGATCACCTGATGGGCAAGGTGTTCGTCGAATACCTCTCGTCGCTCAAGCAGACGCGCATCCGCAGCAAGATGAAGAAGCTCGAACGCGCGATGTAATTGCGTTGCTTCGAGTCGTCTCTCTTCATCAACCCGCCACGCACCGAGCGCCCATGAGCCACACCCTTCGCGTCATCTTCGCCGGCACGCCGGAATTCGCCGCCGCGGCGCTCGCGGCGATTCACGACGCGGGCTTTGCCGTGCCGCTCGTCCTGACCCAGCCGGATCGTCCCGCAGGCCGTGGGATGAAGCTCCAGGCCAGCCCGGTCAAGCGCTACGCGCAGGAGCACGGCATAGCCGTTGCCCAGCCGCCTTCGCTGCGGCGCACGGGAAAGTTTCCGGAAGAGGCCGCCGCGGCGCTGGACCTGCTGCGCGCTACGCCGCACGACGTGATGGTGGTTGCCGCTTATGGGTTGCTGCTGCCGCAGGAAGTGCTGGACATTGCGCCGCACGGCTGCATCAACATTCATGGGTCTATTTTGCCGCGCTGGCGCGGCGCCGCGCCGATTCATCGCGCGATCGAAGCCGGCGACGACGAAACCGGCATTACGCTCATGCAGATGGACGCTGGGCTCGACACCGGCCCGATGATCTCCGAGGTGCGCACCGCGATTGCGCCGGGCGACACGACGGCGACGCTGCACGACCGCCTCGCGCAACTCGGCGCGAAGCTGATCGTGGATGGGCTTATCGCGCTCGAGCGCGACGGTACGCTGCCTGCCACGCCGCAGCCCGCAGAGGGCGCGACCTACGCGGAGAAGATCGGCAAGCAGGAAGCCGCGCTCGACTGGCGCCGGCCGGCCGTGGCGCTCGCGCGCCAGATTCGCGCATTCGACCCGTTCCCGGGCGGCGCTGCGACGCTCGACGGCGCGCAGCTCAAGCTATGGGCCGCTGAACCGGTGGAGCGTCCGGCAAGCAAGGCCGCCGAGCCAGGCGAGATTCTCGAAGTGAGTCCGGTGGGCGTGGTGGTGGCGTGCGGCGAGGGCGCGCTGCGCCTCACGCAGCTGCAAAAGCCGGGTGGCAAGCGCCTGCCCGCGCGCGAATTCCTGGCCGGCATGCCGCTGGCGGCGGGGCAGCGTTTCCAGTTGCCCGAGGCGCCCGCTGCCTGAAGCCCGGCCCGCGCCATCGCCTGAAAATGGCCGCGAGGCCAAATGCCGCGCGGTTGGCAGCGCGCTAGAATCAATGGCGTTTGAAGCGCGTTTTTCGATTTTGAGGTTGTCATGCTCGGCATCACCCATTTCGGTTTCTTCCTCGTCGCCGTGTTCCTCCTGAACGTGACGCCGGGGCCCGACACCGCCTATATCGTTGGCCGCAGTGTCGCGCAGGGCCGCGGCGCGGGTCTCGTTTCCGCACTGGGTATCTCGGCAGGCTGCTGTGTGCACACGCTTGCCTGCGCGTTCGGTTTGACTGCGCTGCTCGCGGCGTCGGCCACAGCGTTTACGGTCATCAAGGTCGTTGGCGCGATCTATCTCGTGTATCTCGGCGTGCGCCTTGTCCTCACGAAGCAAGAGGCCAAACCGGCCGAAGGCGCCGCGCAAGGCTCGCAGGCTGCCGCCGCCCCGCGCCCGCTGCGCCAGCTGTTCATTTCGGGGTTCTGCACCAACGTGCTGAACCCGAAGGTGGTGCTGTTCTTCGTCTCGTTCTTCCCGCAGTTCGTGAACACGGGGACCGAGCACAAGGCCCTCGCTTTCCTCACGCTCGGCGGCGTGTTCATCCTGATGAGCACGGTCTGGAACAGTTTCGTCGCGTGGGTGGCGGGCAGCGTCACGCAGCGCTTTTCGGGCAAGCCGGGCATGAAGAAGTGGCTGGACCGCACGGTGGGCTCGGCGTTCGTCGGCCTGGGGCTGAAACTCGCGACAGCCACGCGCTGAGATTGAATTTTTCGCATCTGCCCATATCTAACAAATCGCTTACAATGCGCTCGCTTATCGCTGGCTGACCGGCTGGCGGCGGGCGTTCAACGATCGATTGGATCCCCTGGTGGGTGAAGGAGCACAGCACATGTTCAACTGGGTCAAAACCGCGATGTTGATGGCCGCGATTACGGCCCTTTTCATCGTGATTGGCGGGCTGATCGGCGGGCAGCGCGGGATGGTGCTGGCGCTGTTCTTCGCGCTCGCCATGAACTTCTTCTCGTACTGGTATTCGGACAAGATGGTCCTGCGCATGTACAACGCGCAGGAAGTCGACGAGACCACGGCGCCGCAGTTCTATCGCATGGTGCGCGATCTGGCCACGCGTGCGGGCTTGCCGATGCCACGCGTCTACCTCATCAACGAGGACGCGCCCAACGCCTTCGCCACGGGCCGCAACCCCGAGCACGCGGCGGTCGCGGCGACCACGGGCATCCTGCGCGTGCTGTCCGAGCGCGAAATGCGCGGCGTGATGGCGCACGAACTCGCACACGTGAAGCACCGCGACATTCTCATCTCGACGATTACGGCCACCATGGCCGGCGCGATTTCGGCGCTCGCCAACTTCGCGATGATCTTCGGCGGCCGCGACGAAAACGGGCGCCCGGCGAATCCCATCGCGAGCATTGCCGTGGCGCTGCTCGCGCCGATCGCGGGCGCGCTGATCCAGATGGCGATTTCGCGTGCGCGCGAATTCGAAGCGGACCGCGGCGGCGCCGAGATTTCCGGCGATCCTCAGGCGCTTGCATCTGCGCTCGACAAGATCCACCGCTATGCGCAGGGCATTCCGTTCCCGGCGGCCGAACAGCATCCGGCCACGGCGCAGATGATGATCATGAATCCGCTTTCGGGCGGCGGCTTGCAGAACCTGTTCAGCACGCACCCGGCCACGGAAGAGCGCATCCGCCGGTTGATGGACATGGCCGCGGGCAAGCGCTGAGAGTAGCGCTGCGCCGTGAAAAAACGCCTCTTCGGAGGCGTTTTTTTATTCAGCCCGTTGCGGCGGCGTCGCCGTCTACGTGTCTTGCGTCTGCGTGAGCCGAAACCCGCAATGCGCGCTGGCGCAGGGAAACCACGAAGAACACGAAATACACGCCAATGAACCAGGACACGTCGAGCGCGTAGTACACGTGTCCAAACTTGACGACGACCCACGCGGCGATGAACGCCAGCGGTACGGTATAGAAGAACACGCGATCCATCCGGTTATCGGCGTTGCTGCTCTGGAATAGCGAAACGTAGCAGCACGCGAAGAACGGCGCGATGTCGTATTCCTTCATTCTCGGATTCAGCGCGAGACAAAACGCGAGGACATAGAACAGCCTGCCGGGCACGTTTTCGTTTTCGGAAACCATGAGCCGCCGCCCGCGCAGCGGATTGACCGCGTACACGAATAGCGCCACGACGACCGCTTCGTAGAACAGTACGTCTTCCAGGGTCGATAGCGCGCGGACATGCTGTTCGAGTATGCCGAACAGCACGAGCCCGGAATCGTTCTGGGCGAGCATCTGCCAGCGCAGCAGGGTTTCGAAGTCGGTCCACAGTCGCGGTTCCAGCGCGAGCTGCGCGATGGTTGCGAGCGCAACGCACATGGGCACGGCGAAGAAATAGCGCATGCCCTTGGGGATAAAAAAGAACACGACGGCGTACGTCAGGAAATAGATCTTGATGGAGGCGAACAGGGCGATGAAAAAAGCCAGCGCGCAATACTTCGCCGTTGCGGCACGGCTCGCCTGCGAGACGGGCTGTGAAGCGGGCTGTGAAGCGGGCTGTAAAGCGGGCTGTAAAGCGGGCTGTGAAGCGTTCCGCGAAGCCGCATAAAAAAGCGCAATGATCAGCAGGTGACCGAAGATCGCGAAATTCCCCGTGAGGATGCCTCCCACGCCCGCGCCGCCCGTGAGAAACCCCAGCGCGCCCGCGACGAAGAAGTCCACATGCCTGATGCTCCAGGCGAGATAAATCAGCGAAGCACAAACGAACGTAAGGTAGAGCCACTGAAACGGAATGCGCGAAAAGAGATTCAGGAAGATGGGCGGGTAGACGAAGGGAAATCCGTGTGGGATATACGGATTGGCGCCGCGCTTGAACTGATCGAGCGCGTACGCGTACACCTTGTAGTCCCAGAACGGCGAGAACAGCTTTCCGCGTCCCTGCTGGTACACGGAAAAGAGCGCGACGAAGGCCAGGAACGCGAAGTCGTGTTTCTTCCCGAGTGGTTTCATGATGGCCGCGACGAAGCTGGGGGAGGCGTTTTCAGTCGCCATCATGCGGCGAGCCGTTAGTCGGTATCCGCCAATATGTATCCAGACGAATTCATCGCCGCCGGCCTGCGTGCGCGCTGCGGTCAACCCGAATCGAACCGCGCTGGCAGTGTTGCGCGCTCGCCACGCTACAATGACTCGCTTGTGCATATTTGACGCCGCGATTCACTGCGGCCCGCATCCGGTTTCTTCATGACATCCAGCCCATCCCGGCGACCCAGCAAGCCGTCTCACGGCAAAAAGAGTTCCGCATCGCCCGCGCGCCAGCATGGCGCAGCGCCGGCGC
Organism: Paraburkholderia sp. JHI869; assembly: GCF_038900775.1. Classification (NCBI taxonomy): domain Bacteria; kingdom Pseudomonadati; phylum Pseudomonadota; class Betaproteobacteria; order Burkholderiales; family Burkholderiaceae; genus Paraburkholderia; species Paraburkholderia sp. JHI869. Next base: position 78,664 of record NZ_JAYMSC010000024.1, on the reverse strand, counting down.
GCGACCACGCCGTGCACCTGGCCCCCGATTCGCTGGGCTTTGCGCTTGACCAGGCTGCTCATGCGGTTGGCGCGGTGCGCGCCGGTGCGGCGCTGCCCGCTGCGCTTGCGAGCGCCTTCGCCGTGCTGCCCGCCGACTTTGCGCCGCAGGCTCGCGGCGCCGTGCAGGACATTGCGTACCGGACGATGCGGCGGCTCGGCACGGTCGACTGGCTGATCCGGCAGCGAGTCAGCAAGGCGCCGCCGCCGCTCGTCGCGAATGTGCTGGCCTGCGCGCTCGCGTTGCTCGCCGAAGACGAGGCGAGCGCCGCCTACACGCCGTTTACGGTCGTCGATCAGGCCGTGCGCGCCGTGGGTGCGCGCCGCGAGATTGCGTTTGCGAAGGGGCTCGTCAATGCCGTGCTGCGCGGCTTTCTGCGCGAGCGCGACGCTGCGCTCGCCGCCGCTCTGGCCGATGAAACCGCGCACTGGAACTATCCGCGCTGGTGGATCGACGCGGTTCGCGCCGCGTGGCCCACGCAGTGGCAGGCGATTCTCACCGCCGGCAACACGCAAGGCCCGCTCACGCTGCGCGTGAACGCGCGCCGTGCGAGCGCTGCCGAATACGTCCAGCGCCTCGCCGCCGAAGACATCGCTGCCACGCAGATCGGCGAACACGCCGTGCGCCTGGTCGCGCCGCTGCCGGTGGATCGCATTCCCGGCTTCCTGGCGGGCGACGTGTCCGTGCAGGACGCGGGTGCACAAGTGGCCGCGCAAATCCTCGGCGTGCGTGACGGCATGCGCGTGCTCGACGCGTGCGCGGCGCCTGGCGGCAAGAGCGGCCATCTGCTCGAGCTTGCAGACATCGATCTGATCGCGCTGGAAAGCGACGCCACGCGAGCCGCGCGCATCGGCGAAAACTTCGCGCGCCTCGGTTTCGCGCAGGACGATCCCGCGCACCCCATGCGCCACGCAAAGATCGTGGTCGGCGACGCGGGCCATCCCGCCGGGTGGCACGAAGGCGAACTGTTCGACCGCATCCTCGCCGACGTGCCGTGCTCGGCCTCGGGCATTGTGCGCCGCCATCCGGACATCCGCTGGCTGCGCCGCGAGAGCGACATCGCCGCGCTTGCCGCCGAGCAGCGCCGCATCGTCGATGCGCTGTGGCCGCTCGTGAAGCCAGGCGGCGAACTGCTCTACGTGACCTGCTCGATCTTCCCCGAGGAAGGCGAGGCGCAGGCGCGCTGGTTTGAAAGCACCCATGCGGATGCGGTACGATTGGACGCCCCGGGGCAATTGCTGCCCGAGGCACCCGGCGCGCCGGCCCGGGGGCCAGAATATGGCGCAGCCAACGAGGCGCGGCACGATGCCGACGCAAAGGCCGAAGTGACGGCAACCGTCTTCCCCGTTCCCGATCGCACCGCAGATCACGACGGATTCTTCTACGCGCGCTTTCAGAAACGGTGACCATCAAACGCTTCTTCCCGCTGCGGTTCGCGGCCCTGATCTGGCTGGTGCTTGCCGTCGTCGGCTTCCTGGCCGTCACGCCGGCGCGCGCCGACTCGATCTCGGTGCAACGCGCGTCGCTCCAGGCCGACAACAACGGCTGGAGCCTCGACGCCCGTTTCGACTTCGACCTGAACAGCAGCCTGGAAGACGCGGTCAACAAGGGCATTCCGCTCTACTTCACCACCGACTTTCAGCTCACGCGAGCGCGCTGGTACTGGTTCGACGAACAGCCGGTGAGCGTGTCGCAAAGCATTCGCCTGTCGTTCCAGCCGCTTACGCGCGAGTACCGCGTTTCGAGCGGCGGCCTGCAGCTCGGCTTTTCGACGCTCGCGGACGCGCTCGCGGTCATCAAGCACGTCACCTCGTGGCACGTGATCGAGCGCAACGACGTGCATCCGGGCGAAACATACACGGCCTCGGTGCGCATGCAGCTCGACGTCGCGCTGATGCCCAAGCCGTTCCAGATCGACGCCGTGAACAACCGCGACTGGAACCTCGCTTCCGACTGGAAGCGCTTTAACTTCACGGTGACCGAACGTGCTAAATAAAGTACGCCGCGCCACCAGCTTCAGCAGCGTCGTCGTCAAGCTGCTCGTTTCCACCGTCGCGTTCACCGCGACGCTGCTGCTCGTCCTGCTCGCCGCGGCGAGCGCGAACACCGAGTTCTTCGACCGCTACTACGGCTGGCTCTATGCGGCCAATATCGTCGTCGCGCTGATCTTCCTCTCGGTGGTGACGGCGCTCATGATCGTGATCGTCGTGCGCTTGAGGCGCGGCAAGTTCGGCACGCGGCTGCTCGCGAAGCTCGCGTTCTTCTTCGCGCTCGTGGGCGTGGTGCCGGGCGGCATCATCTATATCGTTTCGTATCAGTTCGTCTCGCGCTCGATCGAGTCGTGGTTCGACGTGAACGTGGAAACCGCGCTCACCGCGGGCCTGAATCTCGGCCGCGGCATGCTCGACGCCTCACTGTCCGACCTGCAAACCAAGGGCCGTCTCATGGCCGAGCAGATCGCGAACGGCGACTCGGCGGGCACGACGCTCACGCTTTTGCGCGCGCGCGACCAGTTCGGCGTGCAGGACGCGATGATCGTCGAGCCGGTGCGCAGCATGTCGGGCGCGGCGCCGGACATGCACGTGGTGGCGCAGGCGTCGAGCAACTTCTCGTCGCTGATGCCTGCCGACATGCCCACGTCGCTCATGATCGATCAGGCGCGCGGGCGCGGCTATGCGGCGATCGAAGGCGAAGTGGACGGCGACCCGCATCAGCTTGGCTCGAAGGGCGCGCTGCGATTGCGCGTGGTCACGCGCATTCCCGATGCGAACACAACGGATCTGCAGCCGGTCGAGCGCTTCCTGCAACTGGAGCAACCGGTGCCGGCGGCGCTCGCGCGTAACGCCGACGCCGTGCAGCGCGCGTATCGCGAGTATCAGGAGAAGGCGCTTGGCCGCACGGGCCTGCGCAAGATGTATATCGGCACGCTTACGCTCGCGCTCTTTCTCGCCACGTTCGTTGCGATGATGCTTGCGCTCGCGCTCGGCAACCAGCTTGCACGGCCGCTCTTCCTGCTCGCGCAGGGCACGAAGGAAGTGACCGAGGGCGACTACACGCCCAAGCGCGAAATCAAGTCGCGCGACGAACTGGGCTTCCTCACGCAGTCGTTCAACGCGATGACGCGCCAGCTATCGGAGGCGCGCCAGGCCGTGGAGAAGAATCGCGTCGCGCTCGAGCATTCGAAGGCGTATCTCGAGAGCATTCTCGCGAACCTCACGGCAGGCGTGTTCGTGTTCGACCGGCAGTTCCGCCTCACGACAGCGAACCCCGGTGCGGAGCGCATCTTCCGTCAGCCGTTCCAGACGCAGCTTGGCGTCGCGCTCGATCATATCGGCGCGCTCACGGAGTTCGGCGCGATGGTGCGCAAGGCGTTCGCCGATCAGGAAGCTTCACGCACGGATCGCGAAGGCGACGATCACGATCGCGGCCACTGGCAGCAGCAATTCTCCGTGCCGATTCCGGGCGAGACCGATCCGCTCACGTTGCTCGTGCGCGGCGCGCGCCTCGTTTCCGATACGGGCCGCGATGCAGGCGACATGCAGACCTCTGGCTACGTGGTGGTGTTCGACGACATCTCCGACGTGATCTCAGCGCAGCGCTCGGTGGCGTGGGGTGAAGTCGCGCGGCGTCTTGCGCACGAAATCAAGAATCCGCTCACGCCGATCCAGCTCTCGGCCGAACGCCTGCAGATGAAGCTCTCGGACAAGCTCGCGCCAACGGATGCCGAAGTGCTCAAGCGCGGCGCGACCACCATCGTCAATCAGGTCGCGGCGATGAAGCAGATGGTCGACAACTTCCGCGATTACGCGCGCACGCCGCCGGCGGTGCTCGCGAACCTGCAGCTCAACGAACTCGTGAGCGAAGTGCTCACGCTCTACGGCGCGGGAGAGGGCAAGAGCGCGATCAAGGTCGAGCTCTCCGACTTGCCGGTGATACGCGGCGACGCCACGCAATTGCGCCAGGTGATCCACAACCTGCTGCAAAACGCGCAGGACGCGGTGGCCGACACGGAGAATCCTCGCGTGACGCTCGAGACTCGCGCCGTAGAATACGGAGACCCCGACGCGCAAGGACGCACGCACGTCGCGGTGCGTCTCACGGTATCGGACAACGGCCCGGGTTTCCCGGCGCGCATCCTCACGCGCGCGTTCGAACCCTACGTGACGACCAAGGCCAAAGGAACAGGACTCGGGCTTGCGATGGTCAAGAAGATCGTCGACGAGCACGGCGCGCGCATCGACATCCGCAATCGAATGAGAGCGGGCGATGTGATCGAAGGCGCGCAAATCTCGATTCTCTTTCTCCAGTTGGCGGATGACATCCCTCCGGATGCCGCCACGCCCGGACCCGGTGCCACCAGCACGTCGGGTGAGCGGCAGACGCGTGCCGCGGCGGAGCAAGGATCAAAAGCAACAGTGCAGACAAGGGCAGCGTAAATGGCAACCATCCTGGTGGTAGATGATGAAATGGGCATCCGGGAATTGCTCTCGGAGATCCTCAGCGACGAAGGGCACGTCGTGGAGCTCGCGGAAGATGCGCAGCAGGCGCGCGACTTCCGGCAGCGCGCGGTGCCGGACCTCGTGCTGCTCGATATCTGGATGCCGGACACCGATGGCGTGACGCTGCTCAAGGAATGGGCCGCGCAGGGTCATCTCACGATGCCGGTGATCATGATGTCGGGGCACGCGACCATCGACACGGCAGTCGAGGCGACGAAGATCGGCGCGCTCAACTTCCTCGAAAAGCCGATCGCGCTGCAAAAGCTGTTGAAGGCGGTCGAGCAGGGGCTCGCGCGCGGCACGGCCGCGCCGGTTGCGCCGGCGTCTGCGGCGGCAGCGGGGAAATCGGCTGTGGGCGGACCGGCGGTCGTGGCATCGGCGGCGGCGCTGCCCGTGCTGGGCGCCGACGGCGTGCACGGGATGCAGGCCGGTGCGACGGCCACGCAAACGGCCTCGATCTCGTTCGACATTCCGCTGCGCGACGCGCGCGACGCTTTCGAGCGCGCTTACTTCGAGTACCACCTCGCGCGCGAGAACGGCAGCATGACGCGCGTGGCCGAGAAAACGGGGCTTGAGCGCACGCACCTGTATCGCAAGCTCAAGCAGCTCGGCGTGGACCTCGGCAAGAGCAAGGGCGAGTGAGCGTGTGAAAGCGAGTCGCGCGGCCAGGCGCACAAATTTTGCGAAGGCACTTGGCAAACGCGTCATTGACCGCTATACTCTTCTTTCTTCGTTGGCCCGGTAGCTCAGTTGGTAGAGCAGCGGATTGAAAATCCGCGTGTCGATGGTTCGATTCCGTCCCAGGCCACCAGAATGCAGCCCCAGGAGATCGTTCGATTCCTGGGGCTTTTTCGTTGTGCCTGCGTTGTGTCCGATGTCTTGCGGTTCGCATTCCAGACATCGACGGTATCCAGGGTATAAGGGTGCGCCGATGCCCGTGCTGGAGCCCCGGCCTATACTGCATGAGCCGGCGCGGGGGTTGTCCCTGCCGGTCCGCACGGGCGCTTCAAGCAACAAGGCAAGCGACACAAGCCACGCAACGAAAGCATTCGCGCGGAAACCTCATACACGGAGTTTCACGGTGACTCGAACTGAAGCCAAGGGCGCGCTCGTACTGTTTTCCGGCGGCCAGGATTCGGCCACGTGCCTCGCATGGGCGCTCGACCGATACGAGAGCGTCGAGACGCTCGGCTTCGATTACGGCCAGCGTCATCGCGTCGAACTGGAATGCCGCGAGGGCTTTCGCGCCGCGATTGCGAGCACGTTCCCCGAGTGGGGCGAGCGTCTTGGCGACGATCACATGATCGACCTCTCGGTGCTTGGCTCGATCAGCGACACGGCAATGACGCGCGAGATCGAGATCGAAACGGCAGCGAGCGGCTTGCCGAACACCTTTGTGCCTGGCCGCAACCTGATGTTCATGCAGATCGCCGCGGCGATCGCTTATCGTCGCGGTCTCAAGGTGCTCGTGGGCGGCATGTGCGAAACCGACTTTTCGGGCTACCCCGACTGCCGCGACGACACGATGAAGGCGCTGCAAGTCACGCTCAATCTCGGCATGGACACGCGCTTCGTGCTGGAAACGCCGCTCATGTGGCTCGACAAGGCCGACACGTGGCGCCTGGCAGAAAAGCTGGGCGGCGAAGCGCTGGTAGACATGGTGCGCGTCGAGACGCACACCTGCTACGTGGGCGAGCGCGCCGAGCTTCACGCGTGGGGCTTCGGCTGCGGCGAGTGCCCGGCGTGCAAGTTGCGCAAGCGCGGGTATGAAGCGTACCTCGCCGGCGAGAACGTGACGGAAGCACCGGTCTGAGCGTTAGCCTCGGGCCGCACGTACTGATTATGGCCAGGGCCGCGCACGGGCGGCGCGCCCCGCCACACGATGATTTCGCGCCCGAGACCAACCGGCTTTCCATGAGCCTCGCGCTCATGAGCCAGAACCAGGCTGCACGATGACTTACGCGGTAAAGGAAATTTTCTACACGTTGCAGGGCGAGGGCGCGAACGCCGGGCGTCCGGCCGTGTTCTGCCGGTTCGCCGGCTGCAATCTCTGGTCGGGCCGCGAGGAAGATCGCGAAGAAGCCGTTTGCCGCTTCTGCGACACTGATTTTGTCGGCACCGATGGCGAGAACGGCGGCAAATTCCGCACGCCTGAAGAACTCGTCGCGAAGATCGCATCGCTGTGGCCGGAAGGCGAGGGCAACCGCTTCGTGGTGTGCACGGGCGGCGAGCCGATGCTGCAGATCGACCAGCCGTTCGTCGACGCGCTGCACGCCGCCGGCTTCGAGATCGCCATCGAGACGAACGGCTCGCTGCCGGTGCTCGAAACCATCGACTGGATCTGCGTGAGCCCGAAGGCCGACGCGCCGCTCGTCGTCACGAAGGGCAACGAGCTCAAGGTCGTCGTGCCGCAGGAGAACCAGCGCCTCGCCGAGTACGCGAAGCTCGATTTCGAGTATTTTCTCGTGCAGCCCATGGACGGCCCGTCGCGCGACCTGAACACGAAGCTCGCGATCGACTGGTGCAAGCGTCATCCGCAGTGGCGCCTGTCGATGCAGACCCATAAATACCTGAACATTCCCTGATTCACGCGAATTTTTCTGAAGAAGCGCCGTGCTGACGATCACCCGAAAACTCGAATTCGACGCGGGCCACCGCATCCCTGACCACCGCAGCCAGTGCCGCAACCTGCACGGCCATCGCTACGTGCTCGAAATCACGCTGGAAGGCGACCTCGTCGAAACCGAGGGTGCGCCCGACCGCGGCATGGTGATGGACTTCGCCGACGTGAAGTCGCTCGCGAACCAGCATCTCGTCGATCTGTGGGACCACGCGTTCCTCGTCTTCGCGGGCGATACGCAGGTGCGCGGCTTTCTCGAAACGCTGCCGGGCCACAAGACGGTCGTGATCGACCGCATTCCGACCGTGGAAAACCTTGCGGCCATCGCGTTCGATATTCTCGCGAACGTGTACGACGCGCACTACGGCGTGAATCTGCGCCTGCACAAGCTGCGCCTGTACGAAACGCCGAACTGCTGGGCCGAAGTCACGCGCGACTGACGCGCACGAGGTCCGCTTCACCCTCGCTCCGACGACCCGCGCAAGGCGGGTTTTCCGTGCCGTCGCCCAAGTTTTTGTCGCGGTATGATCATTGCCGCAAGGCCTGCGCATCCCCGCGCGCGGCCCGACAAACACATAACGGAGCGAGACCTGCCGGCTGCCGCGCTGCCGGGCGAAACCGCCCGCGCCGTGCGCGCGCGCCCCGCAGCCTCGCCGGGAGCACGGCGATGAGCACCTTCACCAATCCCCTCAAGGAACGCCTCAAGGAGGCGGAACCGCTTTTCGGTCTATGGCTTTCGATGGGCAGCGAGACCGCCGCCGAGGCGCTCGCGCACGCCGGCTTCGACTGGCTGCTGATCGACATGGAGCACACCCCCAACGACAGCGCCGACACCATCGCGCAACTGCGCGCCATCGCCGCCGCGCATCTGCCCACCGAACCAGTGGTGCGTCTTCCCGACAGCGAGCCGTGGCTCGTGAAGCACGTGCTCGACGCGGGCGCGCGCACGGTGATGTTCCCCAACGTGGCCTCGGCCGAAGAGGCCGCGCGCGCCGTGAGCCTCACGCAATACCCCGACGCGCGCGCGCCGGGCGGCCAGCGCGGCGTGGCGGGCGCGGTGCGTGCGGCGGCCTACGGCATGCGGCGCGACTACCTTCAGGGCGCGAACGCGCAGATCGCGACCATCGTGCAGATCGAGTCTGCGGCGGCGCTGGCCGAAGTCGAGAAGATCGCAAAGGTGCCGGGCGTCGACTGCCTGTTCGTGGGGCCCGCCGATCTGGCGGCGAGCCTTGGCCATCTCGGCGACTCGAAGCATCCAGATGTGGTCGCCGCCGTGCAGCGCATCGTTGCGGCTGCGCGCGAGGCGGGTGTGGCTGCGGGCATCTTCGCGATGGATGCGGCCTCCGCAAAGCAGTATCGCGAGATGGGTTTCAGCTTTATCGCCCTTGCCGCTGACGTGATGTGGCTCGTGCGCGCGACACGTCAGGCGCTCCAGGAGGCGAGATCATGAAGCGTCCGAAAGCGCTTATGGGGCGCGTGGTGCGTGCGGTCGCGATGGGCTGTTTCGCGGCTGCGGCATTCAGCGTGGGCGGAGTCGCGGCAGCAGCCGACGCCGCTAGCGCCACCGCAGGCGCGCAATCCGATCCGCAAACGGCCAACGCCGTTGCCGATTACAACGCGGGCAACCTCAGCGCGGCGCGCGCCGAGTTCCAGGCGGCGGCCGAGCGCGGCAACCGGCTGGCGGAGTTCAACTACGCGATGATGCTCGTGAACGGCGAAGGCGGAGCTGCCGACGTGGGCGAGGGACGCAAGTGGCTGCGCAAGGCGGCGGACGCGAACATGTCGCACGCTCAGTACGTGTACGGCAAGATGTACGACGACGGCGACTTTGTCGAGCGCGATCCGGTGCAAGCGCACCAGTGGTTCCTCAAGGCGGCGAAGCAAGGCCACGTGCAGGCGGAACTCGCGCTCGCGAACCAGTACCTCGACGGGCGCGGCACCACGCGCGACAACAAGCAGGCGTTCTACTGGTACAAGAAGGCTGCCGAGGGCGGCGACATGACGGCGCAATACGTGACCGGCTCGTTCTACGAGCGCGGCGGCGACGGCGTGCCGAAGAACCTCAACGTCGCGCGTGCTTACTATGCCGCGGCGGCGGCGCAGGGCGATCCCGTGGCGCGCCTGAAGTACCAGCAGTTGAGCGCGCAGCTCATGAAGTCGGCGCCCACGCAGTAAGCACGAGAAAGCGACCGCCGAAACGAAAACGCGCCGGACAATGCCGGCGCGTTTTTTTTGAGCTTCGATCGCATCGATCAAGCGGGCATAGTCGCCCGCCGCACACTCAACTCTGCATCAGCCGCTTCTGGCGTCCCACGCTCATGATGAGCCCGATCGCCACGCCGAGCGTGGTGAGCGCCGTGCCGCCATAGCTCATGAACGGCAGCGGCACGCCCACCACGGGCAGGATGCCGCTCACCATGCCGATGTTGACGAACGCGTAGGTAAAGAACGCCATCGTGAGCGAACCGGCCAGTAATCGCCCGAAGAGCGTTGCGCCGTTCGCGGCGATGTAGAGCCCGCGCGCGATCAGACACATGTAGAGCGTGAGCAGCACGAGGCCGCCCGCCATACCGAACTCCTCGGAAAACACCGCGAAGATGAAGTCGGTGTGCTTTTCGGGGATGAACTCCAGGTGCGATTGCGTGCCCTTGAGCCAGCCCTTGCCGAGCGGTCCGCCCGAGCCGATCGCGATCACGGCCTGGATGGTGTGGAAGCCCTTGCCGAGCGGATCGGAGGTCGGGTCGAGCAGCGTGCAGATGCGGTGCTTCTGGTAGTCGTGCATGAGCGGCCAGTTCACCTGCGGCTGGCAGATCTTGTCCTGGAACGCCGCAATCGAAGCCACCCCGATCACGCCCGCGATCAGCACCGGTACGATCAGCTTGAACGAGAGCCCCGCGAAATAGATCACGAAAAGGCCCGACGCGAACACGAGTACGGCGGTGCCGAGGTCCGGCTGCTTGGCGATGAGGCCCACCGGCACGAGCAGGATCACGAAACCGACGACGAAGTCGTACCAGCGCATCACGCCTTCGCGGCGCTGGTAATACCACGCGAGCATGAGCGGCGTGGCGATCTTGAGAATTTCCGAGGGCTGAATCACGACGCCCACGTTGATCCAGCGCTTCGCACCCTTGCGCGTGAGGCCGAATAGCGCCACGGCAATGAGCAGTGCGATGCCGAAGGTATAGATCGGCACCGCGAAGCGCATGAGCGTGTTGGGCGGCACATTGGCGAGCGCCCACATCAGCACGAAGGTGAGCATGATGTTGCGCAGCTGGTCTTCAACACGGCCTGGCACGTCGAGGCTCGCGCTGTACAGCGTGACGATGCCCACGCACAGCAGCAGGAACACGGTGAGCGCGAGCGGGCGGTCGAAGCCGAGGAACATCTTGCGCAGCGTGTCGAGCACGGCGCGCTTGTCGATCTTGTCGAGCTGGAAGAAAGGCATGGTGACTCCTTACTCGTCGATGCCGCCCGTTGCGGGCTTGGGCGGCGGTGCGAGCGTGGCCGCGTCGCTTGCGCTGGCGGGGCGGCGCGGGCGATGGGGGCCAGGGCCGAAATGGCGGGGCACGGAGGCAGGCGCAGGGCGGGCGGCGCCCGTGTCGGGCGTGCCGTCCGTGCTGGCGGTGCCGCCGTTCACGGCGTCGGTTACGGTGGGTGCATCGGGGCTAACGTTCTGGCGGGGTTTGCGGGTTTTGCCGGCTGCATTGCTGGCGGGCGTGGGCCGCGCCGCTGCGCCGGAGGCCGGGGCCGCGACGGCAGCGGGGGCCGAAGCCGGACCCGCCGCGGCTGCGCCCGAGGCTTCCGAAGCCGCCGCAGCAGCCGAAGCCGCAGCGGCCGCCGATGCCGCGCCCGGAATCGGCAGCGGCTTGAAGCCGGCAGCGACCCTCACAGGCTGCACGACGGGCGTGGCGGGCGTACCCGAAGCCGCGCCCGGAGCCGTGGCGGAAGCGGCACCCGGAGCCGCACCCGAAGCCGCCTCGGGCGGCGCGCCGATCACTGGCGCGGATGCGTCTTCCGTGGCCGAAGCCGCCGCGGCCACAGCCGCCTGCTCGACGCCCGGCTTCAGGCGGTCGACGAGGTAGTAGTCGAGCACGCGGCGCGCGATCGGGCCTGCGGCCTGCGCGCCCCAGCCGCCGTTTTCGACGATCAGCGCAACGGCGATCTGCGGCTTTTCGGCAGGTGCGAATGCGATGAAGAGCGCGTGGTCGCGCAAATTTTCGGCGAGCGCATGCCCTTTGTACTTGCCGCCCTGCAGCGAGAACACCTGCGCCGTGCCGGTCTTGCCCGCCGACGTGTAGGGCGCATTGCGGAACACCTGGTAGGCCGTGCCCGACTGATTCATCGTCACGTTTTCCATGCCGCGCTTCACGACGTCGATATCGGATTGCGTGACGTTCAGGCGCCCGCTTTCGCTCGGCACCGTGAGGCGCTCCTGCTTCGTGATCGGATTCTCGATCTCCTTCACGAGGTGCGGCTTCATGAGCACGCCGTTGTCGGCGAGCGTGGCCGTGGCGTGCGCGAGCTGCAGGATCGTGAACGAGTTGTAGCCCTGGCCGATACCGAGGCTGACCGTTTCACCCTCATACCAGCGCTGTTGCTCGGGCTTGCGGTAGGCCTTGCGCTTCCATTCGGTGGAAGGCAGGATGCCGCGCGCCTCGCCCGCGATGTCGATGCCCGTGAGCTGCCCGAAGCCGAGCGGCTTCATGAAGTTCGCGATGTTGTCCACGCCCAGATCGTGCGCGAGCATGAAGAAGTAGGTGTCGTTCGACACCATGATCGCGCGGTTCATGTCGACCCAGCCCTGGCCCGAGCGCACGTCGTTGTTGAAGCGGTGGCCGCCGAACATGTAGTAGCCGGGGTCCGAGAAGCCCCACTGCGGCGTGCGCTTGTGCAGCGTGAGCGCGGCGAGCGCCATGAACGGCTTGTAGGTCGAGCCCGGCGGATAGGTGCCGTGCAGCGGACGGTTCAAGAGCGGGTGATCGGGCGAGTTGTTGAGCTCGTCCCAGGTCTGCTGGTCGATGCCATCCACGAACGAGTTCGGGTCGAAGCTCGGCGCCGAGACGAACGCGAGAATGTCGCCCGTCGACGGCTCGATTGCCACGAGCGCGCCGCGCTTGCCCGCGAACGCCTGCTCGGCCACTTGCTGCAGGCCGATGTCGATCGAGAGCACGAGGTTGTTGCCGGGCGTCGCCTGGGTGCGCGAGAGCGTGCGCACGGGGCGGCCGCCCGCCGTCACTTCCACTTCCTCAAAGCCGGTGATGCCGTGCAGTTCGGTTTCGTAGCTCTGCTCGACGCCGATCTTGCCGATGTAGTCGGTGCCGTTGTAGTTGTTCGCGTCGAGACGCGGATCGTAGTGCTCGGGATCGCTGTCGTTCTTGTCGGAGAGATCGTCGATGCGCTCCTGGTCGCGCTGCGAAATACGGCCGATATAGCCGATCACGTGCGCGGCCGTGGGCCCGAGCGGGTACTGGCGGAACAGGCGCGCGCGCACTTCCACGCCGGGGAAGCGGAAGCGCTGGGCGGTGAAGCGCGCGACTTCGTCGTCGGTCAGGCGCGTGCGGATCGGCAGGCTCTCGAAGTTCTTCGAGTCTTCCAGCAGCTTCTTGAAGCGGCGGCGGTCGCGCGCGTCGATCGGGATCACGGTCGAGAGCTGGTCGATCGTGTCGTCGAGCGTGTCGGTGAGCTTCGAGGGCGTGATTTCGAGCGTGTACGCCGAGTAGTTCTTGGCGAGCACGACGCCGTTGCGGTCGGTGATGATGCCGCGGTTCGGCACGATCGGCGCGACGGAAATGCGGTTTTCGTCCGCCTGTAGCGAGTACTTGCTGTGGTGCCAGACTTGCAGATACAGGAAGCGGAACGCGATCAGCCCGAAGCAGACGAACACGAACAGCCCCGCCGCCGCGACGCGCAGGCGGAACTTCGTGAGCTGCTGCTGTGTGTCCTTGAATTCGGTCATGCTGTCAGACCCGCGCTCCACCGTTCCAATCGCGAGGAACGGCGGGCCGGGGTGCGTAAGAAGTAGTCAAGCGAGTCTTCCAGCGGCGAGCGTGCGCCGCTCAAATGGGCCGGGTGTCGTCGGGATCGACGGGGCGGCGCTGCGGCAGGAGCAGCAGCACGCTCGCGATCGGCCAGAGGATGGCCTCGACGAAGCCGCTGATGAGGTAACCCCAGCCAGGAAACGAAGCGCCCATCAGCAGGCGGATCACGAACGGCACGACCTGCGCGCCGACCAGCATGGGTGTGACGGCGAACATCTGCAGCCCGATCGACATCCACAGCACGCGGCGGTGAATGGTGATCGCGCCATACGAAAGCAGCGTGTACGCGAGCGCGTGCTCGCCGAGCAGGTTCGCGTTGTGGACATCCATGAGGAGCCCGAGGAAGAACGCGACGCCCATGCCGACTTTGCGCGGCTGGTGAATGTTCCAGAACAGCAGCACGAGCGCGACGAAGTCAGGCACGCCGGGCATCTTGCCCCAGGGCAGCAGGTTAAGCAGGAACGCCGCCGCCAGGCTGAAAACGATGAAGTACGGATTGACCGGCTGGAGAATGTATTGCGGACGCGGCATCAATGGCCCCCTTTCTCAACGGCCTTCGCTGCCTCTTCCCGCAGGCTCTCCTTGGGCTTTTTCACGGGCTGCTTTTTATCCGCCGGCTTTGTGTCCGCTGCGGCTGCGTTAGCCGCTGGCTTGGCTTGCTGCGCGGGGGCGGGCGTTGCGCCCGATGCCGCGGCGGCGGGTTTCGCCTTCGCGTCGTCGGCTTTCTTGTCGCCCTTCTTGTCGGCGGCCTTGGGCTTCTTCTTCGCGTCCTTCGCCTCGGCGGCTGCCGCGGCTTCTTCGGCGGCGATCGGGTTGGGCGGCACCTGCGGCACATAGTGCAGCACCAGTACCTGGCGCGCGCCGCGCACGGCGGCGAGCGGCAGGCAGACCACGCGTGCGAACGCGGTATCGGCCTGCTTGTCCACGCGCAGCACCTTCGCGACCGGCAGCCCTTGCGGATACACGCCGTCGAGCCCGCTCGTCACCAGTTCGTCGCCTACTTGCAGATCGGCGCTGATCGGCACGAAGCGCAGGTCGAGCAGGTCGCCCTTCGCGGTGCCGTAAATTACGCTGCGCAGGCCCGTGCGCACGACTTCGACCGGCACGGCCTGGTCCTTGTCGGTCACGAGCGTGACTTCGGACTGCATGGGGAACACGCGCGTGATCTGGCCGATCACGCCGTCCTCGCTCAATACCGGCGAACCGTTCTGGATGCCCTGCTGCGAACCGCCGCCGATCACGACTTTCTGCGTGAACGGGTCGCGCGTGTCGTACTGGATGTCGGCGGGCGTGGTTTGCGCGCCAATGCGCTGCGAGAGCTGTAGTAGCGCGCGCAGATGCGCGTTTTCGGCGGCGAGCGAAGCGGCCTCGTTGGCCTGCTGCGAAAGCTGGAGATTGCGCGTGTGCAGTTGCGTGTTCTCGGTGCGCAGCGTGGAACTCGTCACGGCCAGATCGGCGGCGCCCATAAAGAAGTCGCGCGGCACGAGGGCCGCGCGTTGCAGCGGGTACAGGCCCGCGCCGAGCACGCCGCGCACGATCTCGAGCGTTTTGAAGCGCGCGTCGGAGACGAGGAGCGCGAGCGACAGCACGACGAAGAAGATCAGCCGTGCGAGTGCCGATGGGCCCTGTTTAAAGAGGGGCGGCGGACTGTATTCCATGGTCGGCGCCGGGGGCGTGTGCGGTTCGGTGAAACAGAGGGTGAAACGGAGGGCACAACGAAGTGTGAAACTTCGGCGCCCCAAAGGCCGCCCCGTTGCGGGCGCCGTAGCAGCGTGCGTGCCGCCGCGCCTTCACTGGCGCGGCGACGCCGAAACCGCGCCGCGGGCGAGCGCAGCGGTGCGCGGCGCGCTTACTCGTACGAGAAGATGCTGCCAAGCTTGTCCATGCGCTCGAGCGCCATGCCCGAGCCGCGCACCACGCAGGTGAGCGGATCTTCGGCCACGAGCACCGGCAGACCGGTTTCTTCGGCGAGCAGGCGGTCCAGATCGCGCAACAGCGCGCCGCCGCCCGTGAGCATCATGCCGCGCTCGGCGATGTCGGCGCCCAGTTCCGGCGGCGTTTGTTCCAGCGCGATCTTCACCGACGAGACGATCTGGTTCAGCGGGTCGGTGAGCGCTTCGAGAATTTCGTTGCTCGAAATGGTGAAGCTGCGCGGAATGCCTTCCGACAGGTTGCGGCCCTTCACTTCCATTTCCTTGACTTCGGAACCCGGGAAGGCCGAGCCGATTTCCTTCTTGATGGCTTCGGCGGTCTGTTCGCCGATCAGCATGCCGTAGTTGCGGCGGATGTAGTTGACGATCGCTTCGTCGAACTTGTCGCCGCCCACGCGCACCGAGCCCTTATAGACGATGCCGCCGAGCGAGATCACGCCCACTTCGGTCGTGCCGCCGCCGATGTCGACGACCATCGAGCCCGTGGCTTCCGAAACCGGCAGGCCCGCGCCGATTGCGGCGGCCATCGGCTCTTCGATCAGGTAGACCTGCGAGGCGCCCGCGCCGTGCGCGGCTTCCTTGATCGCGCGGCGCTCGACCTGGGTCGAACCGCACGGCACGCAGATGATGATGCGCGGCGACGGCGAGAACATGCGCGACTCGTGCGCCGTCTTGATGAACTGCTTGATCATCTGCTCGGTGACGGTGAAGTCGGCGATCACGCCGTCCTTCATCGGGCGGATGGCTTCGATGTTGCCCGGGACCTTGCCGAGCATCTGCTTGGCTTCCTTGCCGACTGCCTGAATCGTTTTCTTGCCGTTCGGGCCGCCTTCCTGGCGAATGGAGACGACCGAAGGTTCGTCGAGGACGATGCCCTTGCCGCGCATGTAGATCAGGGTGTTGGCGGTGCCGAGGTCGATCGCCAGGTCGTTGGAGAAGTAGCTACGCAGAAAACCGAACATTCAAAAATCCTGTCTCGCTTGTGGCCGTCCTTCCAGCGTCGTGGGCGAGGGCGGCAGCGGAAAAATTAACAATCTCAGGGCGTCATGCTCCGCCGCGAGAGCACTCCGAAATCATGCGGAATGCGTCGCAAGGGGCGCCACGAGGGGCCTGAGACTGCGGGGATGGTTACCGGAGGCAGCCTGTTTGCACCGCCCGTTTGATCTTGTCTGGCCGCATTGTGCTGCGAACAGAACTGAAAGGCGGATGCAAG
The DNA here is from genome assembly GCF_038900775.1 of Paraburkholderia sp. JHI869. Lineage (NCBI taxonomy): Bacteria > Pseudomonadati > Pseudomonadota > Betaproteobacteria > Burkholderiales > Burkholderiaceae > Paraburkholderia > Paraburkholderia sp. JHI869. Next base: position 62,321 of record NZ_JAYMSC010000024.1, on the reverse strand, counting down.
GCGGTCCGGGTTTGGGTCGAACGCGTAATGATACCTTATAATTTTGCCTGTTTTGCAGGATCCGGAAGGCAGTTTTTGACCTCGTCGAAGCTTTCCTCCAGAGCCGGATCCGGCGCGATAAACCGCTGTTGCAGCACCGAATTTCCGCACTGCCGCAGCCTCTTTTTCCGGTGACCGCATGGCCCTGACCCTGAACGATGTGAAGCGCATCGCGCATCTTGCGCGCCTCGAACTGGCCGACGCCGAAGCCGGCAATACGCTCGAACGCCTGAATGACTTCTTCGGCCTCGTCGAGCAGATGCAGGCCGTGGACACGACCGGCATTGCCCCGCTTGCCCACCCGATCGAGCAGATCGAGGACGTCGCGCTGCGCCTGCGCGAAGACGCCGTGACCGAAATCGTCGATCGCGAAGCGCTGCAACGTCCCGCGCCCGCAGTGCAGGACGGACTTTACCTCGTACCGCGCGTGATTGAGTAAACGCGCAGCATTTTTTCGCCATTTTCGAAACCTTTCGAGTCGTCGGAACAGTTCGAAAAGGCACGGACTCCCGAGTTTTTCGCGGGTTTTCCGAGAGGCGGCCCGCACGTTTGAGAACGTGTCGTTCGAGCCGCTTTTTGGACGGCGCAACGATCTGACTTCGACCACGCCGTGACGTTCTTCCAGGAATCACGCAATGCATGACAAAAGCTTGACCGAACTGCGCGCCGCGCTGGCTGCGAAGGAGTGCTCCGCAGTCGAGCTGGCCCAGCACTTTCTGGGCCGGATTGAGGCGCATCAAGACCTGAACGCTTTCGTCGACGTCAATCCCGAATTGACGCTCGCCCAGGCGAAGGCCGCCGACGCGCTCCTGCACTCGGGCCACGCGGGCCCGCTCGCGGGCATTCCGCTCGCGCACAAGGACGTGTTCGTCACGCGCGGATGGCGCTCGACCGCTGGCTCGAAGATGCTTGCAAATTATGTGAGCCCGTTCGACGCGACCGTCGTGGAGCGACTCGAGCGCGCGGGCATGGTCTGCCTCGGCAAGACCAACATGGACGAATTCGCGATGGGCTCGTCCAACGAGAACTCGTTTTTCGGCGCCGTGAAGAACCCGTGGGACACGAAGGCCGTGCCGGGCGGCTCGTCGGGCGGTTCCGCCGCGGCGGTCGCCGCGCGCCTTGCGCCCGCCGCTACCGGCACCGACACGGGCGGCTCGATTCGCCAGCCGGCGTCGTTCACGGGCGTGACGGGCATCAAGCCGACGTACGGCCGCGTGTCGCGCTACGGCATGATCGCGTTCGCCTCGTCGCTCGACCAGGGCGGCCCGTTCGCGCAGAACGCCACGGATTGCGCGCTGCTGCTCAACGCCATGGGCGGGTTCGACGAGCGCGATTCGACGAGCCTCACGCATGAGCACGAGGACTACACGCGCTTCATCGGCCAGAAGTGGGACAACAGCCGGCGCGCCGACGCCAGCGCCGACAAGCCGCTCGCGGGCCTGCGCATCGGCCTGCCGAAGGAATACTTCGGCGCGGGTCTCGCCGACGATGTGCGCGCCGCCATCGATGCCGCGCTCAAGACGTACGAATCGCTCGGCGCGACGCTCGTGGAAGTCACGCTGCCGAAAACCGAGCTGTCGATTCCGGTCTACTACGTGATCGCGCCGGCGGAAGCCTCGTCGAACCTTTCGCGCTTCGACGGCGTGCGCTTCGGCCATCGTGCGGCCGAATACCGCGATCTGCTCGACATGTACAAGAAGTCGCGCGCCGAGGGCTTCGGCCCCGAAGTGAAGCGCCGCATTCTGGTCGGCACGTACGTGCTTTCGCACGGCTACTACGACGCGTACTACCTGCAGGCGCAAAAGATCCGCCGCATCATCGCGCAGGACTTCCAGGAAGCGTTCAAGCAGTGCGACGTCATCATGGGCCCGGTCGCCCCGAGCGTGGCATGGGACCTCGGCGCCAAGGGCGACGATCCGCTGCAGATGTACCTCGCGGACATCTACACGCTCTCCACGAGCCTCGCGGGCCTGCCCGGCATGAGCGTGCCGTGCGGCTTCGGCGCGGGTGCGAACGCGCAGCGACCCGTCGGTCTGCAGATCGTCGGCAACTATTTCAACGAGGCCCGCATGCTGCAGGTCGCCGACGCTTTCCAGCGCGCGACCGACTGGCATCGCAAGGCGCCGGCAGGGGTGTGAACATGGCAACACAGTGGGAAGTCGTTATCGGTCTCGAAACGCACGCGCAATTGTCGACGGCGTCGAAGATCTTCTCGGGCGCATCGACGCAGTTCGGCGCCGCGCCCAACACGCAGGCCAGCCCCGTCGATCTCGCGCTGCCGGGCGTGCTGCCGGTGATGAACCGCGGCGCCGTTGAGCGTGCGATCCAGTTCGGCCTTGCGATCGGCTCGACGATCGCGCCGCGCAGCATCTTCGCGCGCAAGAACTACTTCTATCCGGATCTGCCGAAGGGTTATCAGATCAGCCAGTACGAGATTCCGGTCGTGCAGGGCGGTCAGATCACCATTCAAGTGCCGGCCAACGAAAAGGCCGGTACGCAAGCGTACGAGAAGACCGTCAATCTCACGCGCGCGCACCTGGAAGAAGACGCGGGCAAGTCGCTGCACGAAGACTTCGCGGGCATGACGGGCATCGACCTGAACCGCGCGGGCACGCCGCTGCTCGAAATCGTCACGGAACCCGAAATGCGCAGTGCGGCCGAAGCCGTGGCCTACGCGAAGACGCTGCACACGCTCGTCGTGTGGCTCGGCATTTGCGACGGCAACATGCAGGAAGGCTCGTTCCGTTGCGATGCGAACGTCTCCGTGCGTCCGGTCGGCCAGAAGGAATTCGGCACGCGCGCCGAGATCAAGAACCTGAACTCGTTCCGCTTCCTCGAAGAAGCGATCCAGTACGAAGTGCGCCGCCAGATCGAGCTGATCGAAGATGGCGGCACGGTGGTGCAGGAAACGCGCCTGTACGATCCGGACAAGCGCGAGACGCGCTCGATGCGCAGCAAGGAAGACGCGCACGATTACCGCTACTTCCCCGACCCCGACCTCATGCCGCTCGTGATCGACGCTGCGTGGGTCGAGCGCGTGAAGGGCGGGATGCCCGAACTGCCCGCGACGATGCAAACGCGCTTCGTCGAGCAATACGGCGTGACGCCGTATGACGCAAACGTGCTGACCTCTTCGAAGGCGATGGCTTCGTACTTCGAAGCCGTCGTCGCGAAGGCTGGCGCGGCGCAAGCGAAGGCCGCCGCGAACTGGCTCATGGGCGAAGTCTCGTCGCAGCTCAACCGCGAAGGTCTCGATATCGCCGCCTCGCCGGTCTCGGCTGCGCAATTCGCGCTGCTGCTCGCGCGTATCGCCGACGGTACGATCTCGAACAAGATCGCCAAGGAAATTTTCCAGGCGATGTGGGACGAGAAGGCCGCAGACGAAGCCGCGGTGGACCGCATCATCGAAGCGAAGGGCCTCAAGCAGATTTCGGATACCGGCGCGCTCGAAGCGATCATCGACGAGGTGCTCGCCGCGAACCAGAAGTCGGTGGAAGAATTCCGCGCCGGCAAGGAAAAGGCGTTCAACGCGCTGATCGGCCAGGCCATGAAGGCCACGAAGGGCAAGGCGAATCCGCAGCAGGTCAACGAACTGCTGAAGAAGAAGCTGGGCTGATACGCTGTCGATCGGCAGGCTGGCAAGGCGGCGTCGTGCGTAGCAGTGCGGCGCCGCCTTGCCGCTTCAGGCAAGCCCAAGGCGTGAAGCCATCTGTATTCACGAGTGAGAGGAGAACAGCGTATGTCCAAGGTCCCGAGTCTCGACGACTACCGCGTGCCGTACTTCAGCGACAAGAAGACGGAAGCCTTCTCGCTCAGCGCGCTCGACCCCGCCGCGAAGCCATTTTCGACCGGCAGCAAGGACGGCGACCGCAACCGGCTCTCCGAGATCGGCAACAAGCTCGACGTGCTGCAGGAGCGTCTGCACGCGCAGCGTCACCAGCGTGTGCTGCTCGTGCTGCAAGGCATGGACACGAGCGGCAAGGACGGCACGATCCGCGGCGTGTTTCACGAGGTCGATCCGCTCGGCCTGCGTATTGTGGCGTTTCGCGCGCCCACGCCCATCGAGGCTGCGCGCGACTTTCTCTGGCGCGTGCACATGCAGGTGCCCGCAGCGGGCGAGCTGGCGATCTTCAACCGCAGCCACTACGAAGACGTGCTCGTGCCGCGCGTGATTGGCCAGATCGACTCGGCCGAATGCGAGCGCCGTTACCGCCAGATCCGCGATTTCGAAGCGCTGCTCGCGCAAAGCGGCACGTCGATCATCAAGTGCATGCTGCACATCTCGAAGGACGAGCAGCGTAGCCGCATCCAGGCGCGCATCGACGATCCGACCAAGCACTGGAAGTTCGACGTATCGGATCTCGAAGCGCGCAAGCACTGGGACGCTTATCAGGCCTCGTACCATGACGCGCTCGCGGCGACCTCGACCGAATACGCGCCGTGGTACGTGATTCCCGCGAATTCGAAGTCGCACCGCAACGTCATGGTGGGCGAGCTGCTGCTGCGCTTGATGGAAAGCCTGAAGCTCGAATTTCCGCCGGCCAAGGCAGAACTCAAAGGTCTCAAGATCGACTGAGACCGACCGTATTCCCTCGCGCCGCACAACGCAGCAACGCGACGCGAGGCAACGCACAATCAAGAGGAAAGAAGACATGTTGCGTGTGATCACCGCGAATCTGAATGGCATCCGCTCGGCGGCGAAGAAGGGCTTTTTCGAATGGTTCGGCGAACAGAAGGCCGACGTGCTCTGCGTGCAGGAAATCAAGTGCTCGCAGGACGACATGACGCCGGAGTTCCTCGCGCCGCACGACTTCACGGGCTACTTCCAGCATGCGGTGAAGAAGGGCTATAGCGGCGCGGGTGTCTATTCGCGCCACGAGCCCGATGACGTCATCATCGGCTTTGGCAGCGAAGAGTTCGACCCGGAAGGGCGCTATGTGGAAACGCGCTACGGCAAGCTCTCGGTGATTTCGGTCTACGTGCCTTCGGGCTCGAGCGGCGAAGAGCGTCAGGCCGCGAAGTACCGCTTCATGGACGAATTCATGCCGCACCTCGCGGAACTCAGGCGCGAGCGCGAGGTGATCGTGTGCGGCGACGTGAACATCGTCCACAAGGAAATCGACATCAAGAACTGGAAGGGCAACCAGAAGAATTCCGGCTGCCTGCCCGAAGAGCGCGCGTGGCTCACGAGCCTCTTCGACGACGTGGGCTACGTGGACGTGTTCCGCACGCTCGACCCGCGCCCCGAGCAATACACGTGGTGGAGCAACCGCGGCCAGGCGTATGCGAAGAACGTGGGGTGGCGTATCGACTATCAGATCGCGACGCCCGGCATTGCGCACAAGGCGAAAAAGACGTCGATCTTCAGGGACATCAAGTTCAGCGACCATGCGCCGCTGACCATCGACTACGACTACAAGGTCAAGAGCTGACGCTCACCCCGGCGCACTGCGAAACCGCTTTCAGGGCGCCGAAACTACCTTGCGCTTCTGCACGGCCGGGATGCCTTCGTAGTCGGGCAATTCGGCGAGCGGCTTGCCGATGGCCTTCGCGTAGAGCGGCATCATGTCGGCGAGGCGCTTGGCGATATCGGCGCGCCGCGCCGGCGTGTACGGATGCACGTAGATGAAGCCTTGATCGCGGTCGGCGCGTGTCGCCGCCGCGAGCTTGTCCCAGAGCGTGAGCGCGGCGCGCGGATCGAAGCCCGCGCGCGAGGCGATGTCGCTGCCGATCACATCGGCTTCGGTTTCGTCGGCTCGGCCGTAGTGCATCTCCACGAGCTGCGAGCCGATACCGAGTGGAAACACGCCGAGATCCGCGAGCCCGAAGAGTTGCGGCACGCTGCCCGATTCGATCTGCGCGGCCTGTTGTTCACCGAGGCGCTCGCGCACGTGCTCGCGCACCGCATGCGCGATTTCGTGGCCGAGCAGCATGCCGAATTCGTTGTCGTTGAGCTTCACGCGGTCGAGCAGGCCGCCGTACACGACGATCTTGCCACCCGGCAGCGCGTACATGCGAATGTCGTTCGAGCGGATCACCGCCACTTCCCACTTCCAGTTCTTGACGCGCTCGCCCCACTTCTGCGCGTAAGGCGAGAGCCGGTCGACGAACGCCCGCACGCGCTGCACGTGCGGATCGCTTTCGGCATAGAGGCGGTTCGAATGGGCCGCGCCGCGCACGATCTCGTTGAACTCGGCGGTGGCCTGTGCTTCGAGCATCGGCGAGGGAATCAGGTTGCGGTAGACGGCGGCGTTGCCGAAGCGCACCACGCGGCCGGTGTTCGGCGCGCCGGGAGCGACGTTGCCAGGCGTGGCGTTCGCGTTCGCACCGCTGTTCGGTGCGCCGTTTGCGTTATTCGCCGGGTTGATTGCGGCATTGCTTGCGCTCGCGGCGCTGCCTGCTGGCGGCGGCGTGACAGGATTGACCGGCACAGCCGCCGGAGCGCTCGTGGCGGCCGGATTCTCGGCACCCCACGCATTCCATGCAGAAAGGCCCGGCCACGCGGCGGCAAGCGCCAGCACGAGCGCACGAGCGCGTGCGCCGCTGCGCTGCGGCGCACGCGGGCTTGGCGCGACGGTCTCGTGCGTGCTCACGACCGGACTCTCCACGGGGCAATACGAATGAGCAGGAGCATACCCGGTACCGCGAGCACCGTGCAGACGATGAAATAGTCGAACCAGCCGATCTTCGCGACCACGTAGCCGCTCGCGGCGGAGGCCAGTGTGCGCGGCACGGAGGCGAGGCTCGTGAAGAGTGCGAACTGCGTGGCGGTGTAACGCGGATCGGTCGTGCTTGCAATATAGGCAGTGAATGCGGCGAGCGTGAGCCCCGTTGCAAAGGTCTCGAAGCCGTACACGAGCGCAAGCGCGACGGCGCGCGGGTCGAGCGTGAATTGCACGTTTGCGCCAAAGAGACCTGCGGCCCACGAAACGGCATGGCTCACGGTGAGCACCGCGTCATAGATCGCTGCGAGCGAGGGCGAGCCAGCGCCGAGCTGCGCGAGCCACGCGAAGCCAAGCGTCGAAATCATCTGCAGGAAACCGAAGATCCACAGCCCGCGCCCAATGCCGATCTTCACGAGCGCCACGCCGCCGATAATGCCGCCCGCGAGGCTCGCGCCGAACGCCGTCATCTTCGCGATCACACCGATCTCGGTGCGCGAGTAGCCGATGTCGAGGAAGAACGAAGTGGACAGCGTGGTCGCCATCGTGTCGCCGAGCTTGTAGAGGAAGATGAACGCGAGCACGAACAATGCCGCGGCGAGACCGTCGCGGCTCACGAATTCGGCGAACGGCTGCACGATCGCTTCGCGCAGGTTCTTCGGCGGCGCGCCGTGCACTTCGGGCTCTTTCACCACGAGCGTCATGATCATGCCGGGAATCATGAACGCCGCCGTCACGACGAACACGGTGCTCCACGGCAGATGGTCGGAGAGGATCAGCGCGAGCGAGCCCGGCACGAGCGCCGCAATCTTGTAGGCGTTCACGTGCACGGCGTTGCCGAGGCCCTGCTGCGTGTCGCTGAGCAGTTCGCGCCGGTAGGCGTCGATGGAAATGTCCTGGCTCGCGCCGAAGAACGCCACGAGCGCGGTGAGCGCGGCCACGGTCCAGATCGAATCTTTCGGCGAAACGTAGCCGAGCGTGCCAATGGCGAGCGCCACGAGAATTTGCGTGACGAGCATCCAGCCGCGCCGCCGCCCTGGGCGCCAGCCGGGCAGGCGCGGCACATAGCGGTCCATGAGCGGCGCCCAGACGAACTTCCAGGTGTACGGGAACTGGATCAGCGCGAAGAGGCCGATTTCCTTGAGATTGACGCCCTCCGAGCGCAGCCACGCCTGCACCAGATAGACGAGCGTGAAGAGCGGTAACCCGGAGGTAAAGCCGAGGAACACGCAGATCAGCATGTGCGTATTCAGATACGCACGCCAGCCGGGGTGGGATTCGTGAGCGGTAAGAGCGGGTGCCTCGTGGGGCGGATTCTGCATGTCGTCGTTAGCGGCGGCGGTGTTGGGTGCGGTTCTCGGTGAACCGGTCGGGCAGAAAAACACGCGACGCCGCGCACGGCGTCATTTTTTTCTCACGCGATAGACCGCAAGACTACCACGCCAGTTCACACCCCAACGAACGGTCTGGCCCCCATGGAGCACGGCGCGATCGAGAATTTCGATGCCCACCTCGGGCGCGAGCGCCTCGAAGTCCTTCACCGTGAGAACACGCACGTTCGGCGTGTTATGCCATTGGTAGGGCAGCGACTTCGAAACCGGCATGCGTCCGCGCAGCACCGAAAGCCGGTGCGGCCAGTAGCCGAAGTTCGGAAACGAGACAATGCATTCCTTGCCCACGCGCGCCGTCTCGCGCAGGATCGCGGCGGTCTGGTGAATGGTCTGCAGCGTTTGCGAGAGGATCGCGAAGTCGAAGCTCGCGTCTTCGAACAGGCGCAGGCCGTCTTCCAGATTCTGCTGGATCACGTTGATGCCGTTCTTCACCGAAGCGAGCACGCCCGCGTCGTTGATCTCGATGCCGTAACCCGTGCACTCGAGTTCCTCGGTGAGGAGCGAGAGCAGCGAGCCGTCGCCGCAGCCGAGGTCGAGCACTTTTGCGCGCGGTTCGATCCAGCGCGCAATGGTGCGAAAGTCGGGACGGGCGGAAAGACTGTCGAAAGCGCTCTGGTTCATGCGCCCACCTCAGCAGCAATACGTTCGTAGTAAGCGCGCACGACATTGTGATAGCGCGCGTCGTCGAGCAGGAAGGCGTCGTGGCCGTGCGGCGCGTCGATCTCCGCGTAAGTCACCTGGCGCTTGTGATCGAGCAACGCCTTCACGAGTTCGCGCGAGCGCGCGGGCGCGAAACGCCAGTCGGTCGCGAAGCTCGCCACGAGGTACTTCGCCTTCGTGTGCGCGAGCGCGCGCGTGAGGTCGCCGTCATATGCCTTGGCGGGGTCGAAGTAATCGAGCGCGCGTGTGATCAGCAGGTAGGTGTTGGCGTCGAAGTAGTCGGCGAACTTGTCGCCTTGATAGCGCAGGTACGACTCCACTTCGAATTCCACGTCGAAGTTGAAGTTGTATTCGTTCTCGGCGCCTTCCGCGCGGCGCAGCGCCCGGCCGAATTTCTCGGCCATGTCGTCGTCGGAAAGGTAAGTGATGTGGCCGATCATGCGCGCCACGCGCAGGCCGCGACGCGGCTTCACGTTGTGCGCGTAGTAGTCGCCGCCGTGGAAGTCGGGGTCCGAGAGGATCGCCGAGCGCGCCACTTCGTTGAACGCGATGTTCTGCGCGGAAAGCTTGGGCGTGGAGGCGACCACGATGCAGTGGCCGATCCGATCGGGATAACGCAGGCTCCATGCAAGCGCCTGCATGCCGCCAAGGCTGCCGCCCATCACCGCAGCGAACTTCTCGATGCCGAAGCGATCGGCCACGCGCGCCTGGGCGTCCACCCAGTCTTCGACCGTCACGACCGGGAACTTCGCGCCGTAGGGCTGGCCCGTGGCCGGGTCGACGCTCATCGGGCCGGTCGAGCCGAAGCACGAGCCGAGATTGTTCACGCCGATCACGAAGAAACGGTTGGTGTCGAGCGGCTTGCCCGGGCCCACCATGTTGTCCCACCAGCCGACGTTTTTGGGGTCGTCCGCGTAGACGCCCGCCACGTGGTGCGACGCATTGAGCGCATGACAGACGAGCACCGCATTGCTGCGCGCGGCGTTGAGCGTGCCGTAGGTTTCGACCACGAGGTCGTACCCGGCCAGCGCCGTGCCGTTCTGCAGTTGCAGGGGCTCGTCGAAATGCAGTGTTTGAGGAGCGACGATGCCGATCGATTCCATTCGTTCCGCCTTGGTTTTTCGGGCGGCTAAACGGTGTCGGCGGGCGCGGAGTGCGAAAGGATTGGCGCAGCTGACGACCTCTTTAGCCGCATTTATATCGAACTCCGGGGCTCAAGGCCTGGGAGTTCACGCGCCCGCAATCGAGTCAGCAAATCGGCGCGTGGATATTCCAAAAGGAATGCAGAGTATATCGGAAAAAGTGCAAAGCGACGTGCGCACAGGAAAGGCAGGCCGGGTGGCACGGTGTCCGCCCGGCGCATTCGCACCATTCCTTCACGTGCCCGCGCGCCGCGCGAGGCCACGGAGTCTTATCACTTTTTGGGCGCAGAAGGATTCGCGTTGCGCCAGCGCCGCAGCTGCAAGGCCGCGATGATCATCAAGATGCCGTAGAGGACCGCATAAGCGGCGATTACCCAGATCAGCGAGAGCGCGCCGGCGCCGGGGAACATCGCGAAAAAGAAGCCCACTGTCGCCGAGAGCAGCCCCGAAATGCCGACCGCCCACGGATGCGCGATGGCGTGCCGGTACTGGATCGCGTAGACGATTTCGAAGATGCCCGTGAAGAACGCCCAAACGCCGATGATCATCACGAGGACGATGGCCGTCTCGCCGGGCCAGAAGAACGCGACGAGTCCGGCGATCACGCCGATCAGACCGATGATCACATAGGTCCAGCGGCGTGTGCCGCCTCCGCGCGCGCCGTAGATGAGCGCGAACGCGCCGTCGACGATGGCGTAGGCGCCCCAGACGATGGCCAGCGTGAGCACGGTGAGACCGGGCAGCGAGAAGGCGAGCACGCCGAAGAGGATGGCGGCGATGCCGCGGGCGATGAGCCAGCCCCAATGGGCGGAGAGGCCCATCAGGATAGGCGGCAGGCCGAGAGGAGGAACGGGACGGTTCATGCGGCGATTCTCCTTGTAGCGACGCGAGCGGCCGCCACGGAAGAACGCCGCGCGGCCGTGCTATTGAAGAATGATGCGGATCTGCTCGTCGGCGTGCTCGCTCGGTGAACGAGTGAAGCCGCTTTGCGCATAGCGATGCCAGCAACCGATCACATAGCGCACGACCAGATTCGCACGGACCGTTGGATCGTATCCCTTGGCAGCGGCCTTCGCGTTGACATGGTCAGACCCCGAAATCGCCTTGCGCTCGGCTTCTTGTGCGAGGTCAACGCGCAGGCACTGGCGCAGCGACGCCTCGACGCGATCGAGCATCTGGTTCACACGCTCGGCGAGACGCTCGTGCTCGCCCACGAGGGCTTCGCAGGTCAGTACGCGGGTCATGCCTGCGTTGCGTGTGGAAAAGTTGACGAGCATGAGAGCGATCGCGCGCGCCTGCAGGAGGCCGCTCGGCTCCTTCTCGACGATCTGGTTGATGAGCCCGAAGAGTGTCTGCTCGATGAAATCGATCAGACCCTCATACATCTGGGCCTTGCTCGCGAAATGGCGATACAGCGCGGCCTCGGAAACGCCCAGGCGTGCGGCCAGCGCCGCGGTGGTGATTTTTTCGCCGCGCGGCGCCTCCAGCATGGTGGCGAGCGTCTGGAGAATGTGAATACGGCGTTCGCCCGGTTTCGGGCGGGGGGCGCGGCGGGCCGCGCCCGGCGATTCTGCTGCTTCGACTGCTTCACGCGTTTCTGTCGGCTGCATGGATATCGTCCCTGGCGTTGGCCCCTGGGTTCACGCTCCCCCGTTTTTTACTTCGAGCGTCCCAACTGCAGGCCTGGTTTCAGGGATTTTAGCGAACGAATGCGACGATCGACATAGTGAGGTCGACCGGTGGAAGGAAGATGCGCCGGCAAATGTCCGGTAATCCAGACGGTGCGGATGCCGAGGCGCCGATAGCGCTTGAGGTGGCCACGGGTGTCTTCGATGAGGATCGCATCGGCGAGCGCTACGCCTGCCCGGCGCAGCGTGCCGCGCAGCATCGCGCGGTCGGGCTTGGCGCGCCAGTGGCTGCGCGAGCGCATCCCCTCGATGGCGATCACGCGCTCGAAGAGGCGCTCGATGCCGAGCGCGGCGAGCACTGCGTGCGCGTAGTCCTCGGGGCCGTTGGTGAGCACGATCTTGCGGCCCGGCAGGGCGGCGAGCGTGCGGGCGAGGCCGCGCTCGGCGAGCAGCATGCCGTGCAGGTCGTCGAAGGTGTGTACGACCTTGAGGAAGTCGTGCGGGTCGATCGGATGATGGCGCGTAAGGCCGAGCAGCGTCGCGCCGTAGCGGTGCGTGTAGCTCACGCGCAGGTGATTGGCCTCGTCGCGGCTCACGCCGAGCGCATCGATGATGTACTGCGTCATTCCGGCGTTGATGGCTGGAAAGATCGCGTGCGACGCGCAGTGCAGCGTGTTGTCGAGATCGAAGAGCCAGACCGGGCCGCGTGAGGTGGCGGAGCCCGGCGCGCGGGCGACGCGGCGCGGCCGGTGCCGGACGCGTCTGGCATGGAAGCTGGAGTCGGTCATCGCGGGCGTGAGGCGCGGCGGCGGCACGGCGCCGCCGCCGGTGGGCGAGTGCTTAATGCGAGCGGATCATCGTGCCGAACGGCTGTTCGGTCAGGATTTCCAGCAGCACCGAGTGCTCGATGCGGCCGTCGATGATGTGCACCGAGCGCACGCCGCTCTTGGCCGCGTCGAGCGCCGACGAGATCTTCGGCAGCATGCCGCCCGAAATCGTGCCGTCTTCGAAGAGGGCGTCGATCTCGCGCGCCGAGAGGTCGGTGAGCAGGTTGCCCGCCTTGTCCATCACGCCGGGGATGTTCGTCATCATCACGAGCTTTTCGGCGTTGAGCACCACCGCGAGCTTGCCCGCCACGAGGTCGGCGTTGATGTTGTACGACAGGCCGTCTTCACCGAAGCCGATCGGCGAGATCACCGGAATGAACGCGTCGTCCTGGAGCGCCTTCACGACTGCCGGGTTGATCGCCTCGACTTCGCCCACCTGGCCGATGTCGATGTACTGACCGGGGTTGTCGCGGTCCGGCATCATCAGCTTGCGTGCGTGGATCAGGCCGCCGTCCTTGCCGGTCAGGCCGACCGCATGGCCGCCGAAGTGGTTGATGAGCGTGACGATGTCCTGCTGCACTTCGCCGCCGAGCACCCACTCGACGACTTCCATGGTTTCTTCATCGGTTACGCGCATGCCCTGGATGAAGGTGCCTTGCTTGCCGATCTTCTTGAGCGCCGTGTCGATCTGCGGGCCGCCGCCGTGCACGATGACCGGGTTGATGCCCACGAGCTTGAGCAGGATGACGTCGCGCGCGAAGCCTTGCTTCAGGCGTTCTTCCGTCATGGCGTTGCCGCCGTATTTGATGACGACGGTCTTGCCGTGGTACTGGCGAATGTAAGGCAGCGCTTCGGCCAGAATTTCGGCTTTCAGGGTGGGTGCGATCTGCGAAAGGTCGATGGGCTCGGACATGGCGGCGGAGACAGGACGAAAAACGGACGAAACTCGCGGACGAAGATCCGCGGACGAAAAACGCGGCCGCAAAACGGTCGAAACAGGCCGGATTGTACAGGACTGGCGCGGTGCAGCAGGGAAAACGCCGGGGAAAACGGCACGCATCGGACAGCCAGCGAGGCACATGCGCAACAGGGGCGCAACACGGGCGCGAGTGCATCGGCAGCGCGGCCAAACGGGGCGAAATGCGGGCGCAATGCGGGCGAAATGGGGGCGAAAGCAGCGGGCAAAATCAGGGGGGAAGACGGGGCGAAGGCCGCGCGGCTGGGCTGTGGCATCATCTCTTTGTCGCCAACCCATGGTTTCGAGAGGAGTGCGCGCCATGACCGCCTCCGCCGTGCCCGCCACAGGCATGAAAAGCGCCCGCTGCCCGCGCTGCGGCAACAGCTTCGACTGCGGCAGGAACACGGAACCCTTCGACTGCTGGTGCAAGTCGCTGCCCGCCTTGCCCGCAAGCGAGCTCGACCCGCGCGGGCGGTGCCTGTGCCCAGAGTGCCTCGCGGCGGCGGCGGCTCCGGCAATGGGAGCCGCGCCGAAGGCCGGAAGGGCTACGTCTTGATTGGTGCGCCGGGTTGTACGCCGCTTTGCATACGATCCGCGAGCGCCGCGAGATCGGTGCTCACTTCGTCGAGCACGGGCTCCCACTGTTTGAACGCCTTCTGTCGATAAAGCCGGGTATTCGGATACCAGGGGCTGTCACGCCGATCCAGCAGCCAGACCCAATGCGGATTCACGTCGAGCAACACCCAGGCGCGCTTGCCGAGCGCGCCGGCCAGGTGCGCACTCGACGTGCATACGGAAATCACCAGATCGAGCGAGTCGACGAATGCGGCGGTGTCGTCGAAGGTTTTCCACTCCGCGCTGAAGTCGGTCACGTCGAAGCCGGCTTCGCGCGCCGCCGCGATTTCCTGCTCCGCGCCGGGCTGCAGCGAGTAGAACGCCACGCCCTCGATGCCCCCAAAATGCAGGGCATACCGTTCGAGCCCGACGCGGCGAAACGGATTGCGCTTGTGCGTGAGGCTGCCCGTCCACGCTAGCCCGACCTTCAGGCGCTTTTCGCCCGCGAGGCGCTCGCGCCAGCGCGCCGCCGCCTCGGGATCTGTCTTGAGATATCGCGTGGGACCCGGGATCGTCGCTTCCTCGGTGCCGAAGATCAGCGGCAGGCTCAGCAGCGAGACCTCGTAGTCGTAGGGCGGCAGGTTTTCGACTGGGCCTCCCGCGCAGTACAGATCGCAATGTTCGCCCAGGCTGCGCGCGAGCAGCGCGCCCATCTGCGGAAACGAATTCCAGACGAGCCGGCCGCCTTCGCGGTGCACGCGCTCGGCGAGCATGGGTACGTAGCGGCAGAACTGCAGCAGGTCGCCCATGCCCTGTTCACCCCATACCAGTAACGTGCGGCCCGCGAGCGGTTCGCCTCGCCACTCGGGTTTAGGGAACACCGGGCGGCCCGCGGCCAGTTCGCTCGACCCCTGCCAGCGCAGTTCGTGGCCGGGCCAGCCTTCGGCATAGTTGCCCCGCAGAAGCTGGGTCATCGACAGGTTCACGCGTAGGGTTGCGTCGTTGGGCGCATACTGGCAGCCGGCGCGCGCGGCGCGTTCGACCTCGTCCCACCGCTGGGCTTCCTTGCAGGCCATCGCATAGTTGTTCAGTGCGAGCGGACTCTGCGGCGCAAGTTCGAGCGCGCGGCGGCTGGCCTCCAGTGGACGCGCCACGTCGGTATCCGACGGGAATACGCGCGCAAGGTTGATCCAGGCGTTGGCGTTGCCGGGCTCGTCGGCGGCTGTTTCTTCGAGCAGCGGCAGAATTTCGCGGTCTCCAAAATTGATCTGAATCAATGCCGTAGCAAGATTGTTGCGGAGATTTGGAAACGTGCGCGCGATAGCCAGCGCGTGACGGTAAGGTTCTACCGCTTCGGCGTGACGGTTTGCAAACTGCAGCGCAAGGCCCGCTGCGAACCACGCGGCGGCCCGCTTCGGTGCGAGCCGGGCGATCGCGGCGCACAGGCGCACGGCTTCTTCCGCCCACGCGCTATCCTGAGCGCGAGCGGCGATGAGCATGAGCGTGTCGTCGTCGATGCCGCGCAGCGAAGCGCGCGTGGCGGCCAGCAATTCGTGTGCGGACGCATCGTTCGCGTGAGCGGTCCCGCTATCGGCGGCGGCATCGATGAAATCGAGAAAAAAATTGCGCGCTGGGTAAAGGGCGTCAGGAAGCGAGGTCTGCATGATTCCTTCTTGCTTGTCAGAATGCGCCGAAGTTAATGTGGTCGGCGGATGACATAGATTGAAGCAAACCTTTTCAAGATAATGAATCAGACAAGTCTTAACCGGTAAACTGACAGCATGCATCGCATAACCGTCAGTGCTCGTGTCAATCTCAGCCATCTGTTCTGGCTGCGCAGTCTCGCCATCATCGGCCAGCTCTGCACGATCGCGTTCGTGCAGCTCTTCATTGGCGTTCAGTTGCCGCTGCCCGCCATGCTGTTCGTCATCGCCATGGAAGTGGCGTTCAACGGCGTGACCTGGCTGCGCGTCACGCAGGATCGTCCCGAGTCGAATCTCGAATTGTTCGGCCAGCTCTGGGTCGATCTCGGCGCGCTTTCCGCGCTGCTCTTTCTTTCCGGCGGCACGACCAATCCGTTCGTCTCGCTCTATCTGCCCTCGCTCGCCATCGCGGCCGCCGTGCTGCCGTGGTATCTCACCGCGTGGCTCGCGGCGTTCGCGGTGGCCTGCTACGTACTCCTCGGTTTCGACAACGTCCCGCTCAATCTCGACAATCCCGCCAACCTGTTCGACTACTATCGCGCGGGCATGTGGGTGAACTTCATGGTGAGCGTGTGCCTGATCGTGTGGTTCGTCGCGCGTATGTCGCGCGCGCTGCGCCAGCGCGACACCGCGCTCGGCGACGCACAGCAGCGCCTGTTGCGCGACGAGCGCGCCGTCGCGCTCGGCGTGCAGGCCGCCACCGTGGCGCACGAGATCGGCACGCCGCTTTCGACCATCGCCATGCTCACCGAGGAACTGCGCGACGTCGCGCGCACGGACAAGGGCCTTGCGCCGTATTCCGCCGACCTCGAACTGCTCGACAAGCAGATCTCGCTTTGCACTTCGGCGCTCGCACGCCTGCGCAGCCGCGCTTCGTCCACGGGCGCGCGCCAGGTCGTGAGCGAATGGCTCGGGCCGTTCGTCGAGCAATGGCGCTTGCGCCATCCGCACGTGAAGTTCGAACTCCTCGACAATGCGCCGAACGACTTAGCCCTCGACGACACCGTCGCCGTCGGCCAGATCCTCACCATCCTGCTCGACAACGCCGCGCGCGCCAGCCGCGATTTCGTGACCTTGCGCGCCTATGCGGCGGCACGCGCCGGTTACGTCGATTTCGAAGTCTGCGATGCGGGGCCCGGCATTCCGTCGTCGCTGCGCGCGTCGCTCGGCGCCGCGCCCGTGGACAGCACCCAGGGCGGTCACGGCGTTGGCCTCTATCTGGCGTTTTCTTCGGCGGCGCGGCTTAGCGGTTCCATCGAGCTTAACGACGTGACGCCGCCCGGCAGCGCGTCGGGCGAAGTGAGCGGCGCGGACGACGAGGCGTCGGCAGGCGCCGCGACCGGCAGCAGCATGCGCACGCGCAAGCCGCGCGGCACCCGTGCGGTGCTGCGCTTGCCGGCGAAGCAACTCAAGGCGGGTGAGGCGGGTGAGGCGGCTCAGGGGAATCCGGCGGCGGCGCGCGAAGGCGCAGCGTCCGCGGGTTCGGAGATTGGATCAGGCGAGGGGCCGGCCCGGCCCGACGCCGCGTAACAACACGGAGAATTAGGCATGAGCGATATGAGTTTTCTGGTCATCGACGACGACGAAGTGTTCTCCGACATCCTCGCGCGCGGCCTCACGCGTCGCGGCTTCGAGGTGAAGCAGGCACACAATGCGGAAGAGGCGATTCGCTTCGCCAACCAGCAGAAGTTCTCGCAGATCACCGTGGACCTGCACCTCGGCAACGACTCAGGCCTGTCGCTCATCGCGCCGCTGCGCGAACTCCAGCCCGACGCACGCATGCTCGTGCTCACGGGCTACGCGAGCATCGCCACGGCGGTGCAAGCGGTGAAGGACGGCGCGGACAACTATCTGGCCAAGCCCGCGAACGTCGAGATGATTCTCTCGGCACTCCAAAGCGATGCGAGCGCCATGCAAGCCGAGGAGGCCATCGAGCACCCGGCGCCGCTTTCGGTCGCACGCCTCGAATGGGAGCACATCCAGCGCGTGCTGGCCGAGCACAACGGCAACATCTCGGCCACGGCGCGCGCGCTCAACATGCACCGGCGCACACTGCAGCGCAAGCTCGCGAAGCGCCCCGTGCGCCAGTAAGCGCGAGCGCAGCAGCAAAAGAAAAGGGACCCCGCGGGGTCCCTTTTTCGTGCGCCGTGCGTACCGCTTAGAGCACGTAACGCGACAGGTCTTCGTCCTGCGCGACTTCTCCGAGCGCCTTGTCGACGTAAGCGGCGTCGATGGTCACGCTCTTGCCCGCATGATTGCCGGCCGCGAACGACACGTCTTCCAGCAGCTTTTCGATCACCGTGTAGAGACGGCGCGCGCCGATGTTCTCGGTCTTCTCGTTCACGGAGAAGGCGATTTCCGCGAGGCGGCGAATGCCGTCTTCGGCGAAATCGAGCTGCACGTCTTCGGTGGCGAGCAGCGCCTGGTATTGCTTGACGAGGCTGGCATCGGTTGCGACCAGAATCGCTTCGAAGTCCTTCACGGAGAGCGAGTCGAGTTCCACGCGAATCGGGAAACGACCCTGCAGTTCGGGAATCAGATCGCTCGGCTTCGAAAGATGGAACGCACCGCTCGCGATGAACAGGACGTGATCGGTCTTCACCATCCCGTACTTCGTGTTGATCGTCGTGCCTTCCACGAGCGGCAGCAGATCGCGCTGCACACCCTGGCGCGAGACTTCGCCGCCACCGCTGCCTTCGTTGTTGCGCGAGGCGATCTTGTCGATTTCGTCGAGGAACACGATGCCGTTCTGCTCGACGTTCTGCACAGCCTTCTGCTTGACCTCTTCGTCGTTGAGCATCTTCGCCGCTTCTTCGTCGGTGAGGACCTTGAGCGCTTCCTTCACCTTGAGCTTGCGCCGCATTTTCTTGCCGCCGCCGAGATTGGCGAACATCGAGCGGATCTGCTCGGTCATGTCTTCCATGCCCGGCGGCCCCATGATGTCCATGCCCGCTTGCGGCTGCTCGACGTCGAGCTCGATTTCCTTGTCGTCGAGCGCGCCCTCGCGCAGGCGCTTGCGGAAGGTCTGGCGCGTAGCGTTGTCACTGCCTTCGGCGTGGCTCGTGGCATCCGACGAACCGAAGCCGACGGGACGCGCGCTCGGCAGCAGGATGTCGAGAATGCGGTCTTCGGCCTGGTCGGTGGCTTTGCTGCGCACCTTGCGCATTTCCGTTTCGCGCGTCTGCTTCACCGAGATCTCGATGAGGTCGCGCACGATGCTGTCCACGTCGCGGCCCACGTAGCCCACTTCGGTGAACTTGGTCGCTTCGATCTTGATGAACGGCGCATCGGCGAGCTTGGCGAGACGTCGCGCAATTTCCGTTTTGCCGACGCCCGTCGGCCCGATCATGAGGATGTTCTTCGGCGTGATTTCCTGGCGCAGCGGCTCGGCCACCTGCTGGCGGCGCCAGCGGTTGCGCAGCGCGACGGCGACGGCCTTCTTCGCGTTCGCCTGGCCAATGATGTGCTTGTCGAGTTCCGAGACGATCTCGGCGGGGGTCATGGTGCTCATCCTGATTCCTTGTCGTCTGTCCGGAGGGTTACTCGATGGTTTCGATCACGCGGTTGTGATTCGTGTAGATGCACATGTCGCCCGCGATCTCGAGCGACTTTTCGACGATCTCGCGCGGCGAGAGTTCGGTGTTGTCGATGAGCGCCTTTGCTGCGGCTTGCGCATACGAGCCGCCCGAGCCGATTGCGCAGATGCCGCCTTCCGGGTCGAGCACGTCGCCGTTGCCGGTGATCACGAGCGTCGTGGTCGCGTCGGCGGCGATCAGCATGGCTTCGAGGCGGCGCAGCATGCGGTCGGTGCGCCAGTCCTTGGCGAGTTCGACGGCGGCGCGCGTGAGGTTGCCCTGATGCTTTTCGAGCTTGGCTTCGAAGCGGTCGAGCAGCGAGAACGCGTCGGCGGTGCCGCCGGCGAAGCCGACCATGACCTTGCCGCCGTAAATGCGCCGGACCTTCTTCGCGCCACCCTTCATGACGATGTTGCCGAGGGTGACCTGGCCGTCGCCGCCGAGCGCGACCTTGTCGCCGCGCCGCACGGATACGATCGTCGTGCCGTGAAATTGCTCCATGTGCGTTCCTTTTTACCGTTGATGCCGGGTTGGATGCGTAGGTGGAATGCCTGCCGCTTTCGGGAGGGCGCAGCGGCGCTCGCGCGTTCTGCATGCAACGGGGCGCCACTGCCCTGAATCCAGGTGCGTTGCGCGCGCCCTGGGGCGCGCAGCGAGCGCATGTCAGTTGCAGTTTAGGGCGGCGATGGGCATATCAAGGGCCGCGGGTGCAGAAAACGGCACGCGGGCCATGTGTGCAAGGGCGCGAGCGCGCAAAAGAAAAAAGCGCACGGGGCTCCGTGCGCTTCGACAGGGAAGGCAAGTCACTAACCGCGCAAGCAGGGCTTGGCGGCCAGAAAAAAGCTCAATCGCCGAACAGCTTCTGGCGCAGTTCGCGGCGCTCTTGCGCTTCGAGCGAGAGCGTGGCGGTCGGACGCGCAAGCAGACGCGGGATGCCGATCGGCTCGCCCGTTTCTTCGCACCAGCCGTAGTCGCCGGAATCGATGCGAGCGAGCGATTGCTGCACCTTCTTGAGCAGCTTGCGCTCGCGGTCGCGCGTGCGCAGCTCGAGCGCGTGCTCTTCTTCGATCGTCGCGCGGTCGGCCGGATCGGGAACGATCACGGTTTCGCGCAGATTCTCAGTGGTCTGGCCCGCATTGCGGAGGATTTCCGCCTGCAGCTGTTCGAGCCGGTTCTTGAAGAAGGCGAGCTGATCCTCGTTCATGTAATCCTTGTCGCCCATCTTCAGGATTTCGGCTTCGGTCAAGAGTCGTTTCGTCGTCATCTGGCTTGCTTCTTCAATGAGTGAGGCAAAACTGGCACATCTTGCCTGCACTTTTGTGTTGCCCGCAGTGGCCGCGGTGGCCTTTACCAACGTTTACCACTTTGCCAGGCGCAGTTACCGCGCCGTTATTGCGCGCTGGCGGGCCCGGACGATGAACTGTCGTGAGCCCGAAGCGCCGCTGCGGGGCCGAACTCCTCTGGAAACCGGTCTTCAGATGCTCCTGAGGCATATATCGTACCGACTGCGCGCTGCGACCGTTGCGCTGCCGGCGGGGCGTCCCTCGGCTGAAATCCGGGGCACCTCTCTTCCAGTGGGGCCGTATTGTAACCGAACCGCAAACTCGCGCTGCAAGCGGGAAATCCCTGCAGTGGCCCGCCTGTCACCAAGCCGTTCGCGAACCGGTCGATATCCAGAAAATATAACGCGCCAATCGTGAAAAAGCGATGGTCGGGTACGTTATTTGACGCACGTAGCGCGAAGAGTTCTATGCGCAGCGCGCAAACTCAGCGCCGGCGCCACGTTGCGGCGCGCAAATCCAGACGAAAACGCCCGGCTGTGGGCCGGGCGCTTATCTGAAAAATGCCTGAAAAATGCGGAGGAATCCGTCAGGCGAGGCAGGCGTCGAGCCCGTCGGTGATGAGGTCCTGCGGCAGCTCGATGCCGATGAACACCATCTTGCTGCCCTTCTTCTCGATCGGCAGCCACTTGGCGGCCAGATCGCTGCCCATCATCTGGTGTACGCCCTGGAACACCACCTTGCGGTCCACGCCCTTCATGTAGAGCACGCCCTTGTAGCGCAACAGACGCTCGCCGTAGATCTGCAGGATGCCGCCAAGGAAGTCTTCCAGGCGGTTCGGATCGAACGGGCGGTCGCTGCGGTAGACGAACGACTTGATCTTGTCGTCGTGGTGCGCGTGATGGTGATGGCCGTGATCGTGGCCTTCGTGGCTGCACTGGCCGTGATCGTGGTCGCAATCGGCATGGTCGTGATCATGCGCGTGGTCGTGATCATGGTCGTGATGCGCGTGATTGTGATCGTCTTCGGCGAGGAAGTCCGGGTCGATTTCGAGCTTGGCGTTCAGGTTGAAGCCGCGCAGGTCGAACACTTCCTTGATGTCGGCTTCGCCGAAATTCACCTGGCGGATCTGCGCCTTCGGATTCATGTGCAGCACGCGATGGCGCAGGTCGGCGAGTTCGTTTTCGTCGACGAGGTCGGCCTTCGTGATGAAGAGGCGATCGGCGAAACCCACCTGGCGCTGCACCACTTCGTGTTCGTCGAGCTGATGATTGCCGTGCTTGGCATCCACGAGCGTGATGATTGCGTCGAGCAGGAACTCGTCGGCGATCTCGTTATCCATGAAGAACGTCTGCGCGACCGGGCCCGGATTCGCGAGACCGGTGGTTTCGATCACCACGCGGTCGAAGTCCAGCTTGCCGTCGCGCTTTTGCTGCGCAAGGTCGC
This sequence comes from Paraburkholderia sp. JHI869, assembly GCF_038900775.1. NCBI lineage: Bacteria > Pseudomonadati > Pseudomonadota > Betaproteobacteria > Burkholderiales > Burkholderiaceae > Paraburkholderia > Paraburkholderia sp. JHI869. The sequence goes on along the minus strand of NZ_JAYMSC010000024.1, from coordinate 40,455 downwards.
CGAGCACGCGCGCGAGGTCGCCGCGAATCGTGCAGCAGATGCAGCCGTTGCTCATCTGGATGATCTGCTCGGTGCTGTCCTGCACGAGGATTTCGTTGTCGATGTTCTCTTCGCCGAACTCGTTCTCGATCACGGCGATCTTCATGCCGTGCTTCTCGTTCAGGATGCGCTTGAGCAGCGTGGTTTTGCCGCTGCCGAGAAAGCCGGTCAGGATGGTGACGGGAATCATGCTGGTTGCCATGCTGTCTGCCTGGTAGGTGTTCGAGGGGTACGTTCAGGCGCGCCGCTTCGTGCTGTCGCTGCCTTCGAGTGTTACAACATAACTTCCTATTGAAACATATCTGCGCCGCGGCCGCATGCGGCGGCCGGGCGCGAGATCAAATCGGGGCGCGAACGGCAGCTCGATATTCGATCCGAAAGGCGTTCCGGCGCGCCGCCGAAAGGCCTCAAATAAGGCCGTCTCAGGCGATTTGCAACAGCAGGCCCTTCAGATATTCGCCTTCCGGGAACGCCGTGAGCAGAGGGTGATCCACGCCGGCGCCCAGGCGCTTCAAGATGCGCGCGTCCACCTTGGCGTCGGCGGCGGCGCCGGCCACGATCTTCTGGAACAGGGCCGAATCGATCGCGCCCGAGCACGAATACGTGAACAGCAGGCCGCCCGGACGCAGCAGCTTGAAACCGGTGAGGTTGATGTCCTTGTAGGCGCGCGCGGCGCGGTCCACGTGCTCGCGCGAGGCCGCGAACTTGGGCGGATCGAGCACCACGAGATCGAAACGCTCGCCTTCGTCGTACAGGCGGCGCAGCGTCTTGAAGGCGTCGGCGTCGAGCCAGGTGGCGAGGGCGGCGTCGAAGCCGTTCGCCTCGACGTTCTTCTGCGCTGTGTTGAGCGCCTCGCCCGAGGAATCGATCGACACCACGCGTTTCGCGCCGCCCTTCATCGCCGCGAGCGAGAAGCCACCGGTGTAGCAGAAGCAGTTGAGCACTTCGCGCTCGCGCGCGTACGTCTGAACGAGCGCGCGGTTGTCGCGCTGGTCCACGTAGAAACCGGTCTTGTGGCCGTTGCGCACGTCCACGTGATAGCGCACGCCGTTTTCGTTCGTGATGATCGTTTCGGGCGGCTCGTCGCCCGCGAGCAGGCCCGTGATCTGTTCGAGCCCTTCCTTCTCGCGGATCGACACGTCCGAGCGCTCGTACACGTTCGGGCAGCCCGTCGCCGAGGTAAGCGCGGCGACGATCGCTTCCTTCCATGCCTCGACGCCCGCGGCCATGAACTGGCATACGAGCTGGCCGCGGCTGTCTCCACCGTCTTCGATGTAGTAGTCGACGATCAGGCCCGGCAGGCCGTCGGCCTCACCGAAAATCAGGCGCACCGCGCCCGTGCCGCTCACCATCGCGCGGCGGTCGGCTACGGCGCGCTGCACGCGGCGCTTGAAGAACGCGTGGTCGATCGGTTCGCTCTCGTCGAAGCTCCAAATGCGCGTGCGGATCTGCGAATGCGGGCTGTAGGCGGCGCGCCCGAGAAAGCGGCCGTCGGCCGAGCGCACGATGACGGTCGCGCCCGGCGCGGGCTTGCCTTCCACGCGGTCGATTGCGTTCGCGTAGACCCACGGATGGCGGCGCAGCAGGGATTTTTCTTTGGACGGCTTGAGGGTGACGATATTCATGATGGGTTCAATGCAGGGTGACGGCACTTTTATCGCGCAGCGTTGCATGTGGCTGCACGCGAGTGCCGTGGCGTATCAGTCGCGCTTCTTGGCGCGAGGATGCGCGGTGTCGTAGACCTTCGCGAGATGCTGAAAATCGAGCGACGTATAGACCTGGGTGGCCGCGATGCTCGCGTGGCCGAGCAGTTCCTGCACGGCGCGCAGGTCGCCGCTCGACTGCAGCAAATGCGTGGCGAACGAGTGCCGCAACACGTGCGGGTGGACGTTCGCCGGAATGCCTGCCGCGATGGCAGCGCGCTTCACGCGCTCGCGCACCACGCCCGGCGCCATGCGATTGCCGCGCACGGAGAGAAAGAGCGGGGCGTCGTCGTGCTTCACGAACGCGCTGCGGGCGGCTAGCCAGGCGTCGAGCGCGTCGAGCGCCTTGCGCCCGACCGGCACCATGCGGTGACGATTGCCCTTGCCCAGCACTTCGACTTCGGCGGCGTCGCGCTTGAGCCAACCCGCCGATTCGTAGCCGTCGCGCTTCACGTAACGCACGTCGAGCCCCACGAGTTCGGCGAGACGCAGCCCCGACGAGTAGAACAATTCGAGCATCGCGCGGTCGCGCAACGCCTCGGGACCACCTTCTTCCACGCCCGCGACGGCAGGTGCTTCCATGAGATGCGTAGCGTCGTCGACGGAGAGCGCTTTCGGCAGCGTCTTGGCGCGCTTGGGCGCACGCACGGCGGCCACGGGATTCGCGTCCATGTCGATGCGACCCGCGAGCCAGCGGTAGAAGGCGCGCCAGGCCGACAGCCGGTGCGCGATCGAGCGCGCCGAGAGGCCGCCCGCGTGCGCGCGCGCCACCGCGCCGCGCACTTGCGCGGCGGTGATCGTTTCGAGCGGCTTGCCGCCCGCGAGCTTCTTCAGCTCGTCGAGTTCATGCGTGTAGCCGCGCAGCGTGTGCTCCGAGAGCCGCCGCTCGTGTTCGAGCATCGCGAGGTAATCGGCGATCGGATCGGTCGGATTCACGTTGGGCGGCCTGGGTAGCGTCAGTGCGGCAGCAGGCGCGAGAGCGCCGCGCTCGCGAGTGCGCCGATCTGCGTGAGAAAGTCGGTGGCCATGCCTTCGTGGAAGCGGCGCGGGTCGGGCGAGCCCATCACCAGCAGGCCGAAGGCTTCGCTCTGAGGCGCGTCGTTCGAGGCAACGGCCGGCACGCGCAGCGCGATGATCGCGACCGATTCGGCGGCGCCGTCGCTCGAGTCGAGCCATTGCGCGGCCTCGAAGCCGGTGTTCGCGCCGCAATACGGCGTGTCGAGACTATTCGCGAAGATGCGCACTTCCTCGCCTGTATGGCGCGCGAAATCGGCCTGGCTGTAGGCCTCTGCGACATCCCACACGCGCAGCGCGGCCTGCGGCATGTCGAACACGTCGCGCAGATTCTGCGTGATGGAGCGCGGCAGCGCGTACGGATCGCGCTCGGCGATCATGCGCGTGGTCCAGCGGTTGAACTTCGCGGCGATGGAATCGTTCTCGTGGCCGTAGCGCAGCAGCTCGGAGAGACGCCGCTCGAGATGCTTGTTCTTTTCCCGCAGCATTTCCATCTGGCGCTCCTGCAGCGAGACGGCAGCCTTGCCGTGCGGATTGCCTAGCTTGATCGTCGCGAGCAGTTCGGCGTGCTCAACGAAAAAATCGGGGTGGGCGAGCAGATAGTCGGCAACTTCGCGATCGTTCATGTTGTGGACGCGTTGTAGTTGTAAGGCGCGCACGGCGGCGCGCAGTCTGTCATGCGTTTGCGTTTTCATGCGGCGCGACGTTCTCTCGTTGCGCGCGCCGCGCGAGGCCGATGGCGCGAGCTAGTCGGCCAGCTCGATCTCGCCTTCGAACACCGTGGCGGCCGGTCCCGCCATGGTGAGCGCGGCGGATTCGTCGCGCGCGCCGTCCCAGGCGATGGTCAACGCGCCGCCATGCGTATGCACTTTCACGGGCGTGTCGAGCAGCCCGCGGCGAATGCCAGCCGCCACGGCCGCGCACGCGCCCGTGCCGCACGCGAGCGTCTCGCCTGCGCCGCGCTCGAATACGCGCAGCTTCACTTCGTTACGCGAAACAATCTGCATGAAACCGGCATTCACCTTGTTCGGGAAGCGCGCGTGCGTTTCGATGACCGCGCCTTCGGCCTTCACCGGGTACGCTTCGACGTCGTCCACGACCTGCACCGCATGCGGGTTGCCCATCGAGACGACCGACACCCAGCGCCGGGCGCCGTTCACGTCGAGCGGCCAGAGCGTGTCGTTGCCTTCGCGGCGGCCTTCGAGGCCGTTCGCGTTGAACGGCACGAGCGCCGGTTCGAACTCGGGGCGGTCCATGTCGACGACGACTTCACCGTTTTCCTGCACGACGAGCGTGATCGTGCCCTTCTGCACCTGCACGCGCACGCGGTTCAAATCGGTGAGCTTGCGGTCGCGCACGAATTTCACGAAGCAGCGTGCGCCGTTGCCGCAGTGCTCGACCTCGCCGCCGTCGCAATTGAAGATGCGATAGCGGAAGTCCACGCCTTCCACGGTCGGCTTCTCGACGATCAGCAACTGGTCTGCGCCGATGCCGAAGTGGCGGTCGGCGAGCGCGCGCACGCGCTCGGGCGTGAGCGCGAGGTCCTGGCTGTAGCCGTCGAGCACGACGAAGTCGTTGCCCGCGCCGTGCATCTTGGTGAATTTGAGTTTCATCCCGTTATTGTAAGCGAGGCCCGGACGAAAACCCGGGCCCTGGTCGTGGGCGCAACGCTCAACGCAACGTTCAACTGTAGACGCTCGGTTCGCCTGGCGGCCGCGTCTTGAAGCGCTTGTGGACCCAGTAGTACTGCTCGGGAATGCGCGGAATCTGTTCTTCGAGGAAAGCGTTCATGCGGCGCGCGTCGAGATCGTCGTCGCCGGTCGGATAATTGTCCCAAGGTTTGAAGACTTTCAGCCGATAACCCTTGTAATTGGGCAACACCTCGCCGATGAACGGCACGACCTGAGCATGACCCACCTTCGCCAGACGCCCGACGGCAGTGAGCGTGCACGCGGGCACGCCGAAGAAGGGCACGAACGTGGAATTGCGCATGCCGTAGTCCATGTCGGCGCCGAGCATCACGGGTTTTTTGTCGCGCAGCCAGCGCAGTACGGCGCGCGCGCTGTCCGCGCGGCTCACCATCTCTGCGCCGAAACGGCTGCGTCCCGCCTTGGCCGAGGCTTCGAATTCGGGGTTCGAGAACGGCTGATAGAGCGAGCCGCAGGGCCGGTGCAGCGAGTAGTTGAGGAACATGGACCCCGCCTCGATGCCCACGAAATGCAGGCCGAGGAAGAGCGTAGGCGGCAAGTTCGGGTCGGTGAGATCGATCTCGCTATCGAGTTCGACGATCTTTTCGAGCTTCTTCGCCGAGGCGAACCATTGCACGCTGCGCTCCATGTAGCTGCGAATGGCGTGACGGAAGTGCAGCCCCGCCACTTCCTCGCGCTTTTCGTCGCTCCACTCGGGGAAGCACAGGCGCAGATTCGTATGAACGACGCGCTTGCGACGGCTCGGGATCTGGTAGAGCAGCCAGCCGAGGCCGTCGCCCAGCCGCGCGACAAAGCCATAGGGCAGGATCGCGAACAGCTTGAGCAGGCCGATGGCGAAACGGGAGCCGAGCTTGCCTAGCATGCGGCAACTCCGCGGCAAGGTTTGCGAACGATGGGGAAGGCGACGAACGGCACGCGGGGGCACTCTGCGACAATTTAAGGAAGTCGCTATAATAAGGGCTTCGCCGAGTTAATAGACAACTTGCGGGGCGAAGCCGGATACCAGTCAGCGACAAAGTCAATGACGGCAACCGGGCAGCAATTCCGCTAAAGCGTCGCCGCTTCAAAGCTCCCGAAGCTGGCTACGTGAACTCAACCGTCACCAGCTACAAGGAGCCTGACACGTGGCAAACGACTATTTCTTCACCTCCGAATCCGTTTCGGAAGGCCATCCGGACAAGGTCGCCGACCAGATCTCGGACGCGATCCTCGACGCCATCCTCACGCAAGACAAGTACTCGCGCGTTGCAGCGGAAACGCTGTGCAACACGGGTCTCGTCGTGCTCGCCGGTGAAATCACCACCACGGCCAACGTCGACTACATCCAGGTTGCGCGCGACACGATCAAGCGCATCGGCTACGACAACACCGACTACGGCATCGACTACCGCGGCTGCGCGGTGCTCGTCGCTTACGACAAGCAGTCGCCGGACATCGCCCAGGGCGTGGACCGCGCGCACGACAACAACCTCGATCAAGGCGCCGGCGACCAGGGCCTGATGTTCGGTTACGCGTGCGACGAAACGCCCGAACTGATGCCGCTGCCGATCCACCTTTCGCACCGTCTGGTCGAGCGCCAGTCGAACCTGCGCCGTGACGGCCGTCTGCCCTGGCTGCGTCCGGACGCGAAGTCGCAGGTCACGATCCGCTACGTCGACGGCAAGCCGCACGCCATCGACACCGTCGTGCTCTCCACGCAGCACTCGCCGGACATCGACCTCGGCACGCTGCGCGAAGCCGTGATCGAGGAAGTCATCAAGCCGGTGCTGCCGGCCGAGCTGATCAAGGGCGACATCAAGTTCCTCGTGAACCCGACCGGTCGCTTCGTGATCGGCGGCCCGCAGGGCGATTGCGGTCTTACGGGCCGCAAGATCATCGTCGACACGTACGGCGGCGCAGCCCCGCACGGCGGCGGTGCGTTCTCGGGCAAGGATCCGTCGAAGGTGGACCGCTCGGCTGCCTACGCAGGCCGCTACGTCGCGAAGAACATCGTGGCCGCCGGCCTCGCGTCGCGCTGCCTGATCCAGGTCTCGTACGCGATCGGCGTGGCTGAGCCGACCTCGGTCATGGTCAACACGTTCGGCACCGGCAAGGTCTCGGACGCGACCATCACGAAGCTCGTGCGCGAGCACTTCGACCTGCGTCCGAAGGGCATCATCCAGATGCTCGACCTGCTGCGTCCGATCTACGAAAAGACCGCCGCTTACGGCCACTTCGGCCGCGAAGAGCCGGAATTCTCGTGGGAAGCCACGGACAAGGCGCTCGCACTGGCCGAAGCCGCTGGCACGGAGCCGGTGGCCGCAGCTATAGCGTAAGCCTTCGCAAGCCGGCTTCGCGCCGGCTGGCGCGAAGAAAAACCCCGCAGGGCGCAAGCCCATGCGGGGTTTTTTGTTTTCTGCCGATTACCGCGAACTGCACGGCGCGGGTCTTAGCGCATCGCGAAGCCGAACCAGCCCGTGCTGCTCGCGCCCATGCGGCGCGGCTTGCGCGTGCTGCGCGCGACGTGAACCGTGGCGGGCGCGGCGAGCGTGCGCAGCGGCGCATTCGGGCGATACAGCAGCGTGCGCAGCGAGAAGTGGCGCGTGCCCGAGCGCATGCGCAGCACGGCGAAAAACGAGTGGAACCACGTGCGCATGCTGTCGACGGGCTTCGTCTCGCGCACTTGTTGCGTGAGCGCGCGGGTGCGGGCGGTGTGATGTCGCAGTGCGCGCACCAGGTGACGGCGGGCGGGGCGTGCCGCTTTCAGGGCTGTGTGGGCGGCGTGGGTCATGCGTTGAGAATCGAAGAGGGTATGCATGGCGGTTGAGGAATCGGGTTCGAGGTGCGCCTTGCGCGACGCTTCACGTCGAGCAGCAAACGTGCCTGTCTACCAGGTCGTCACGATATGGGTGGACGGGAGACGGGCCGCATGGCGCGGCGTAGGACGCGACGCGACGGATTCTTCTGTTGGAGCGCCTTGTGCGGCAAGGCGTTCACGGCGATCCGTGCGTGCGACGAGAGTTCGTCGATTGGAAACAACATGCGCAACAGGCTACACGCGAATCATGACCGCAGAAAGTCGGTTAATACCCGGCCCTGCGCGTCTTTGATGCACACGATCCCACCCTTTGTCCTCATCGCGGTGCGTGCGCGCCATTCACGTGCGGCTCGATCTGCGGCGCTCATGGAGCCACCTCGTGTGACAGCGTGGTCCTTCCCGCCGTGCCGGCACGCTTTACAATCGATGAATCGGCGCCGCGGCAGGGTCGTTCAATGAAGCGACGAACGCAGGCTGCGGCCCTTGCTCGCATCGAGATCGCTTAACGGAAGTCCCATGTCAGTCCATTCAAAGAAAGAACAGGTGCAGGCGCTGCGCGAGCGCGGCTTCGTGGTCGTGCCGGGGCTCGTCTCGCCCGAGCGCTGCGAGGCGATCAAGCGGGTGGCGCAGGAGCAGTTGCAGGCGGCTGCCGCGCCGCTCGAATTCGAAGCCGATTTGCGCTACCCCGGCGCGCCCGAATCGAAGGACGCCCCCGGCGGCCATACGGTGCGGCGCCTGCTCGACGCCTACTCGCGCCACGCGCTGTATCGCGAGTGGGCCACGTCGCCGGAAATCGCGGGATGGATGGAGCTGTATTTCGGCGAAGAGCCGGTGCTTTCCTGCGCGCATCACAACTGCATGATGACGAAGCACCCGCACTACGGCAGCCTCACGGGCTGGCACCGCGACGTGCGTTACTGGTCGTTCGAGCGCGACGACCTCGTTTCGGTCTGGCTCGCGCTCGGGCCGGAGAAGATGGAAAACGGCGGCCTGTGGCTCGTGCCGGGCTCGCACAATGCGCCGTTCACGTCGGACAAGTTCGACGCCGCGAAATTCTTCCGCGCCGACCTGCCCGAGAACAAGGCGTGGATCGACCGTGCCGTCGCCCCGACGCTCGCGGCCGGCGACGTTGTGTTTTTCCACTGCAACACGCTGCATTCGGCAGGGCAGAACCAGAGCGATCAGGTGAAGTTTTCGCTCGTGTACACGTATCACGGCGCGAGCAACGTGCCGCTGCCGGGCACGCGCTCGGCGTCGAAGCCCGAGGTGAAGTTCTGAGCCTGCGCGGCCAGGCTTTCGCTTAGCGCCGGCGTCCCGACATCGTGAGCCCGGTGATGCCCGCGAGTGTCGCGGCGATGCCGCCTCCGATCAGGAGGATCGTGCGGTCGGTGGGCGCGCCGGTGAAGAGGCGCGACATGTCGTTCGCGAACGAATGAAGCGACTGGCCGCCGAAGTACAACAGGACGACGCCACAGGCGATGAGCGCGATCGAAACCACTTTAACCATGAACAACCTCTCGCAACGGATGGACGCCGCAGTGTAGGCGAGTGTCCGCGGCGCGTCCAGGGTGCGGTTTTTCTGGCGGCGTGACACGCGCTGCGCTGCGCCTTACATCGCCTTTCCCGCATAGTGGGCATCTGCACGGCTTGGGCAGATTGGCTAACATAGCTGCCTCACGCGAGCGGCGCGCCACTCGGTGCGCCGCGCTCATCCCATCGCTCACCCGTTTTCGCCGAGGATTCAGACCATGGCTTACGAAGCAGCCTCAGAACGCTATTCGGATATGCAGTACCGCTTTTGCGGCAAGTCGGGGCTCAAGCTGCCCGCACTGTCGCTCGGTCTGTGGCACAACTTCGGCGACACCACGCCGATCTCGACCCAGCGCGATATCCTGCGCACCGCGTTCGATCTCGGCATCACGCACTTCGACCTCGCGAACAACTACGGCCCGCCGTACGGCAGCGCCGAAACCAATTTCGGCCGCATTTTCAAGGACGATTTCCGTCCGTACCGCGACGAGCTGCTGATCTCGTCGAAGGCGGGCTGGGACATGTGGCCGGGCCCGTACGGCCAGGGCGGCGGCTCGCGCAAGTACGTGCTCGCGAGCCTCGACCAGAGCCTGCAGCGCATGGGCCTCGACTACGTCGACATCTTCTATTCGCACCGTTTCGACGTGGAAACGCCGCTCGAGGAAACGGCGGGCGCGCTGGCCACGGCCGTGCAGCAGGGCAAGGCGCTGTACGTCGGCATCTCGTCGTACTCGCCGGCCAAGACGCGTGAAATGGCCAAGCTGCTCGCCGAATACAAGGTGCCGCTGCTCATTCACCAGCCGTCGTACAACATGCTCAACCGCTGGGTCGAGGAAGAACTGCTCGACACGCTCGAGGATCTCGGCACGGGCAGCATTGCGTTTACGCCGCTCGCGCAGGGCGTGCTCACGAACAAGTATCTGAACGGCGTGCCCGAAGACGCGCGCGTGAACCGCCCGGGCGGCGGCTCGCTCAAGAGCGAGCACCTGAACGCGCAGAACATCGAGCATGTGCGCAAGCTCAACGACCTCGCGCTGCGCCGCGGCCAGAGTCTCGCGCAGATGGCGATTGCCTGGACGCTGCGCGGCGGCCGCGTGACCTCGGCGCTGATCGGCGCGAGCCGCGCGGAGCAGGTGCGCGAGAACGTCGCGGCGCTCAAGAACCTGGAGTTTTCGAAGGAAGAACTCGCGGAGATCGACCGCTATGCGACCGAAGGCGGCGTGAACCTGTGGGAAAAGCCGTCGACCGATCAGCACGTCTGAACGGCCTGCTTCCCAAAGCAAAGAACCGCCTCCTTGCGAGGCGGTTTTTTTATGCCCGGACCGCCACCGCGCCGTTCTTCGCTTTGTCATGTGGCCCTGCTAACGTCGCGGCACCTTTGCCGCGAGGAATCACCATGGAGTTCTTGAGCGCCGAATCTGAAGCGCTTTCGCCGTCCGCCACGCGGGCCGAACGTGCCGAACGTGCGCCGCGCTTGCCCCGGCCCGCAACGGCGGCCCGCGCGAACGTGGCGCTGATCGCTTTCGCGTTCACGGCGTTGTGTTACGAACTCATCGGCCTGCCGCTTTTGCTGGACGCAGCGGGCGGCCCGACGCTCGCCCTGCTGGCCACGCTCGCGCCCGTCGTGCTCGCCACGCCGATCCACTGGGGCCTCATTCACGAAGGCATACACGGGCAACTGGCGCGCGACCGTCGCGTGAACGAGTGGCTCGCCCGCGCGCTCGCGATCGGTCTGGCGATGCCGTTCGACGCCGTGCGTTTCGGACACCTGATGCATCACCGCTTCACGCGCGAGCCGTTCGACCGGCCCGATGTCCACGATCCGCACGACGCGAGCGGTCCGCGCTGGCGTCGTCGCGTGGCGTATTACGGACGGCTGATGGGCGGCCTGTACCTCGCCGAATTGCTGCTGCCGCTTTTAGCGTTTCTCCCGACGCGGCTCGCGCGCGCCATCATCGAGCGCGGCGTGGGCGCGCATGGCCGCGACGGCGTGCAGGTCCAGCGGCTTTTCGCGAATCACGCCGCTGATCCCGTGAGGCGCCGCCGCGCGCGGCGCGACTGGCTTGCGTCGCTCGCGCTTTACGCGGCTTCGTTCGCGCTATATGGCAAGGCCTGGCCCGTGCTGCTCGCCGCAATGTATCTGCGCGGACTGTGGTTATCGCTGGCCGACAACCTGCCGCACTACGGCGTCGCGCTCGACGAACTGGGCCGCGCGCGCGATTTTCGCGTACCGCGCGCGCTGGGCGTGCTGCTGATGAACCATCATTTGCATCGCCAGCATCATCTGCATCCGACGCTGCCATGGACGGCGTTGCCTGCGCTCGCGCACGCCGAAGAGGCCGCGGGCGTGGCAGTGCGAGCGGACTATCTGGCCGCTGCGTTGCGTCAGTTCAAGGGATTGCAGCCGGGCGTCGATTCCGGCTGAGAGGGTGTGCGAGCGAATGGCGCGGGTGCGCGCAAGCCGCGGCGCTGTGCGCCGCGACGATGTCGCTTCGTCACTTCGCGGCGGCGCGCATTGAAACATCGCGAGCCGCCGCGCGCCTGAAGCGTACAGAAAGCTACATCAGCGCCGGCAGCGTCTCGACGAGCGCAACGGCCGCGAGCACACCGATCAGCGCGCCGATCACGCGCAGCGTGTTGTGTCTGAATTCCGTCGCGCACGGCACCGCGCCAAGAAAGAGCGCGCCAGCGAGGGCCATCGGGATGATCATCACGAAATCGCCGATCGTGAAATAACCTTCCATGCTCGTCTCCTTATCGTATGGGCGACGAAGGCTCGCAATGGTTGTCGTTCTCGTCGTCATGCCAATGGCATGACGTTGCGGCCCCGGGCCTGAAATCGAGTATAGGTGAGGCCGGCGAGTCCAGCGGCGCGTGTGTGCGACGCCATGCATCGCCGTGATGCTCATGCCGCGCCGCAAAAGCCCGCCAGAGGCGGCGTTGCGCTGCGGTGCGATGCGCGCGGCCCTTAAATCGCAAGTCGTCAGAGTATTACGGACGCCTTTCGATTACGAAAGCGCGCGGCGCACAAGAACACAGATGCGCAGGTTGCGTGCCGCGCCAGGCGACATCGCGGGCTCAGGCCGCTCCAGCGCGCTCGCGTCCTCGCAGCTTGAGCGCCAGCGCGAGTCCCACGATCAGCAGCACGATCACGAGGCCGGCCACGCCGCCCCAGCCCGCACCAGCCCAGAAGTGTCCGCCGATGGAACCCATCACGCTCGACCCGAGGTAATAGGCGAGCAGATAGAGCGCGGCGGCCTGGCCTTTCGCTTCGCGAGCGAGGCGGCCAACCCAGCCGCTCGCCACCGCATGCCCCGCGAAGAAGCCGATGGTCAAGCAGGCGATGCCCGCCGCAATCGCCGTGAGCGGCGCGAACAGCGTGAGCACGACGCCCGTGAGCATCAGCGCGAGACTGGCGATCAGCACGCGGCCGCGCCCGAAGGTGTCGGCCATGCGGCCCGACCACGGCGAGGCGACCACGCCGGTCAGGTAGACGAGGAAGATCGCGCCGATAGCCGCCTGGCTCATGTGATACGGCGGCGCGATCAGCCGGTAACCGATGTAGTTGTAGAGCGTGACGAAGCTGCCCATCAGCACGAAGCCCATGACGAACAGCATGGGCAGGCCCGGCCGCGCGAAATGGCGCAGCAGCGCCGCGCGATGATGCGCGAAGCCCAGGCCGCTCTTCGGCACGAAGTGGCGCGAGGGCGGCAGGAGCGAGCGGAACGCGAACATGGAGGCGAGCCCGAGCACGCCGATCACGGCGATCGCCGCGCGCCAGCCGAACAGGTCGGTGACGATACCCGTGATCACGCGTCCCGCCATGCCGCCGATGGCGGTGCCGCCCACGTAAAGACCCATCGAAAGGCCGAGGCCGTCCGGATGCATTTCCTCGGCGAGCCAGGCCATGGCCACCGCGGGCACGCCGCCGAGCGCAATGCCCTGGAGCGTGCGCAGGACGAGCAACTGGTGCCAGTGAGGGACAAAGGCGGTGGCGAGCGTGAGCAGCGACGAGGCGCACAGCGACGCGGTCATCATGCCGCGCCGGCTCCAGCCTTCGGAGACGAAGCCCGCGACGAAGATCGCGATGGCTAGAGCCGCCGTGGTGAACGAGAGCGAGAGGCTGCTCTGCGCGGGGCTCACGCCGAAGGTTTCGGAGAATGCGGGCAGAAGCGGCTGCACGCAGTAGAGAAGCGAAAAGGTGGCGTAGCCGGCGAACAGCAGCGCGAGGCTCGCGCGCCAGAATTCGGGGGTGCCGCGTTCGATGTACGGAACGGCGGAGGGCGCGGAATTGCGCGAGGCGCCCGGTGATGCAGTCACGGCTAGATCTCCAACTGTATTGCAAAGGCGCAACGATACGCCTGTTGGGCGATGAGCGTTGTCGAGGGCCGCAGGCGTGACGGCGCTCGTTGGTTAGCCCGGCGAGCGCAAAGCGCCCGGTTGCGCATTTCGAGCAGCGCTCGGCGCGCTCGCCGAAGCGCCTTGCGGAGCGCTGGCGGGCTGTGTTTTTTGCGCATCCTCCGGATGCACGAGCGCCGCGTCGCTCGGCAAATCCGCCGCGCTCCAGCCGCCGCCCAGCGCCTTCACGAGCGCCACGCTCGCCGCCATGCGCCGGCGCGAGATCGCTACGGCCTGGCGTTCGTTGGTGAGCGCCGTGGTTTGCGCGACGACGACGTCGAGATACGTGATCGCGCCGCTTAGATAGCGATTGTTGATGGTCACGAGCGTGCGCTGCGCGGCATCGACTGCGCGGTCCTGGGCGGCAGCCTCCTGCTCCAGCACGCGCAGCGCCGCGAGGTTGTCCTCGACGTCGCCGAAGGCGTCGAGCACGGTCTGGCGGTACTGCGCGACGTTCTCGTCGTATTGCGCGCGCGCCTCGTTGCGGACCGCCTCGCGCCCGCCGAAGTCGATCAGCGTACCTGCGAGCGTCGGCCCGAGCGACCAGAAGCGCGCGGGCGCGACGAGCCACTGGCTGAAGTTGGTCGCCTCCAGGCCGCCCGTCACCGCGAGCATCAGAGTCGGGAAGAACGCCGCCGTCGCTACGCCCACCTGTGCGTTCGCGGCGGCCACGCGCCGCTCGGCAGACGCAATGTCGGGGCGCCGTTCGAGCAGTGTCGAGGGCACGCCCGGCGGGCTCGCGATCGCGCGCACGGTGTAGGACTCTTTCGGCGCGGCCGCAAGCGTGAACGTGGATGGCGACTGGCCGATGAGAATCGCAATGGCATGCTCGAGTTGCGCGCGCTGCACGCCGAGATCGATCGCCTGCGCCTGGGTGGTCTCCAGTTGCGTTTGCGCCTGGCCCACGTCGGCGTCGGTGGCGATGCCGCCCGCGTAGCGGTGCTGCGTGAGTTCGAGCGATTCGCGGTAGGCCTTGATCGTGTCGTCGAGCAGTTGCCGTTCGCGGTCGATGCCGCGCAGCTCGAAGTAGTCGGTCGCGAGTTCGGCCTGGATGGAGAGCAGCACGGCCTGCATGTCGGCGGCGCTGGCCTGAGCATTGGCCTTGGCAGCCTCGACGTTGCGCGCGACGCGGCCCCAGATGTCGGGCTCCCATGTGGCGTCGATGCCCACGGAGTAGTCGTTGATCGTTTGGCCGGCCTTCGACGTGTACAGGAGATTCTGCGACGTGCGGTAGCGCGAATAGTCGCCGCTTGCCGTCACGAGCGGGAAAAAGCTCGAGCGCTGCTGCGCGACGTTCGCGCGCGCCGCGCGAAAGTGCGCCTGCGCGGCCTGCACGTTCTGGTTCTCGCGCTCGACCTGCGTTTCGAGCGAGTCGAGCGTGGCGTCCTGGTAGATCGTCCACCATGCGCCGCGCGATGCGTTGTCCGCGGGCTGCGCGATCGTCCAGCCCGTGCCTTCGAGTTCCTTGAACGTCGCGGCCACGGGCATGGTCGGGCGCACGTAGTCGGGGCCCACTTTGCAGCCGCCGAGCGCTGCAACGGCGGCCAACGCCAGAAGTCGAATACGTGCGTGCTTCATCATTCGCCCTGCGCCTGCGCGTTGCTGCCCGCACCGCTCGCGCCATGCGCCGCAGCGGCCTCGTGCTCGCCGTGCGGCTGCACGATGCGCACCGGCGTGCCGTCGACAATTGCGTCCTGCGGATTGACGATCACGCGCTCGTCGCCCGTGAGCCCTGACGCCACCGCCACACGCGTGCCGAAGTCGGTGCCGAGCGTGACCTTCACGAGCTTCACGCGGTTTTGCGCATCGACGGTCGCGACCTTCACGCCGTCGGGGCGGAACAGGAAGGCGTTGCCGGGCAGCGTGATCGGCGTGGCCGAGCCGTCGAGCGCGAAGTGGACTTGCGCGTACGCGCCGGGCAGCAGTTCGCCGCTGCGGTTGTCCACATCGACTTCCACGAGCATCGTGCGCTGCTGCGCATCGACCGCGCCCGCCGTGCGCGCGACGACACCGGGAAAGTGCTTGCCTTGTTCCTCGTTGAGCGTGAGATACGCGTGCTGCTGCACGCGTATCTGCTGCGCGTAGGCCTGCGGCACATTCGCGTACACGCGCAGCCGGTCGGCCTGCGCGAGATGGAACAGTTCCTTTTGCGACGTGCCGCCGTTGCCCGCGTCGATGAGCGCGCCCACGTCCACATTGCGCGCGGTGACGATGCCGTCGAAGGGCGCCGTCACGCGCTCGTACGACTGCAGTTGCGACAGGCGCGAGACGTTGAAGCGCGCGGAATCGAGCGTAGCCTTTTTCGCGAGCATGTCGCCGACTTTTTCGTCGGTGTCCTGTTTCGCCACCGAGCGGGTTTGCAGCATCTGCGTCCAGCGGTCGGCGGTGGTTTTCGCGAGCGCGTAGTTGGCTTCGGCGTTGGCGAGATCGGCGCGCGCAGCGCGCAACTGGTCGTCCACTTCGGGCGCGTCGATTTCGGCGAGCAACTGGCCCGCCTTCACATGCGCGCCGATATCGAAATACCACTTGCGCAGATAGCCGTTCGTGCGCGCGTAGATCGGCGTGTCGAGAAAGGCCTGCACGTTGCCGGGCAGTACGAGGTCGAGTGCGCGCGCCGAGCGCTGCGGCGTGACCACCTGCACGGAAAGCGTGCTTGCGGTTTTCGCGTCGCGTTCGAGCGCCGCATGCGCGCTATGGCGCGACCAGATGCCCTGCGCCGCGAGCCCGAGCACGATGAGCGCGGCGAGCACGATGGGCCAGCGCCGCGATTTGTGTGGCGACGGGTCTTGCGGCGAAGGCGTTTGCGAATGAGTCGTCATGACAGGGTATTCATGATTTGGGCACCACGTTTTCACTGGCGCGCTGGCGGCGCTCGCCGAGCTTGCGATAGATGAGCGAGAACACCACGGGTACGAAGATCAGCGTGGCTAGCGTGCCCACCGCGAGGCCGCCGATCACGGCGCGCCCGAGCGGCGCATTCTGCTCGCCGCCTTCGCCAAGGCCGATGGCCATCGGCACCATGCCGATTACCATGGCGAGCGCGGTCATGAGCACCGGGCGAAAACGCGTGTAGCCCGCCTCGATTGCGGCGCGCGCGGCGTCACCATGCAGGCGCAACTGCTCGCGCGCGAAGCTGATGACGAGAATGGAGTTCGCCGTGGCAATGCCGATACACATGATCGCGCCCGTGAGCGCGGGAATGGAAAGCGTGGTGTGCGTGAGGAACAGCATCCAGACAATGCCCGCGAGCGCGCCCGGCAGCGCCGTGATGATGATGAACGGGTCGAGCCACGACTGGAAGTTCACGACGATCAGCAGATACACGAGCACGATCGCGAAGATGAGCCCGCCGAACAATCCGGAGAACGAATCGTTCATCGTCTGCACCTGGCCGCGCAGCTTGACGGTGGAGGTTTTCGGCAGTTCGCCGCGCGTCTCGTCGATGATCTTCGCGATGTCGTCGGAAACCGCGCCCAGGTCGCGCCCGTCGGCGGTGCCGTAGATGTCGATGGTGGTCTGCGCGTTGTAGTGCGTGACGACCGCGTCACCCGCCACGCGCTGCATGCTCGCGAGCGAGCCGAGAATATTGCTGCGGCCGTTCGCGGTGAGCGGAATATTGGCGAGCGATTGCAGCGAATCGATCGTGTATTGCGGCGCTTCCGTGACGACGTTGTAGCTCACGCCGTTGATCGGATTGAGCCAGAACGTGGGCGTGGTCTGCTGGCTGCCCGAGAGCGTGATCAGCAGGTCGCTCGCCACGTCCTTCTGCGTGAAGCCCGCCTGCTGCGCGCGCGTGCGGTCCACGTCGATGAAGATGCGCGGCAAGTCGGCGGGCTGCTGGATGCGTGCATCCGCGAAACCCGGCACGCCGCGCAGCCGCGCGAGCAGCTTCGCCGCGAACGCGCGATTGCCCGCCACGTCGCGGCCAACGATCTGCACGTCGATGGGCGAGGGCATGCCGAAGTTCAGCGTCTGGCTCACGATATCGGCGGGCAGGAAAGCGAACTGCACGCCCGGGAACTCGTCGTTGAGCGTGCGGCGCAACAGGCGCACGTAACCGGCAGTGGCGTGATGGTCCTCGTTCAGCGAGATCAGCACGTCGGCGTCGGACGTGCCGATGGTGCCCGTGTTGCTGTACGAGAGGTTGATGCCCGAGACCGGCAGGCCGATGTTGTCGATGATCGAATGCAGCTCGCGCGGCGGAATCAGCGTGCGCACGCGCTTGTCGATACGGTCGACGAGCACGGCGGTTTCCTCCACACGCATGCCGGTTTTCGCGCGCACGTGCAGCGCGATGGTGCCTGCATCGACCTGCGGAAAGAAGTCGCGCCCGAGAAACGGCATCAAAAGCAGCGACGCGCCGCAGCAGGCGAGAAACGCCACCACGAACCACACGGGATGCTTCACGCGCGCCGCGAGAAACACGCGATACCGCTCGCGCAGCCCCTCGAAGCCGCGCTCGAACGCAAGGTGCACGCGCATGAACGGATTGCGCGTCGCGCCATGCATGTGATGCAGATCGGCGGCCTTGTGATGATGGCGCATCAGGTACTTCGCGAGCGTGGGCACGAGCGTACGCGAGAAGAAGTACGACGCCAGCATCGCGAACACCACGGCTTCGGCGAGCGGGATGAAGAGGTAATGCGCCACGCCCGTGAGCAGGAACATCGGCACGAACACGATGCAGATGGAGAGCGTGGAAACGAGCGTGGGAATGGCGATCTGGTGCGCGCCGTCGAGAATCGCCTGTTCGAGCGTCTTGCCTTGCTCCAGTTGCTGGCTGATGTTTTCGATGGCGACCGTTGCGTCGTCAACGAGAATACCCACCGCGAGCGCGAGCCCGCCCAGCGTCATGATGTTGATCGTCTCGCCGAGCGCGGCGAGCACGATGACCGAGGTGATCATCGACAGCGGAATCGAAACGGCGATGATGAGCGTGGCGCGCCAGTTGCCGAGGAACAGCAGGATCATGAGCGCCGTGAGCGCGGCGGCGATGAGCGCCTCGCGCAGCACGCCCTGCACGGAGGCGCGCACGAACAGCGACTGGTCCGCGACCGGATCGATATTGAGCGACGGCGGCACGAGATTGCGCAGCGCCGGCATCATCTCTTTGATGCGATCGACGATTTCGAGCGTGGACGTATTGCCGCTTTTGTTGATGGTGAGGAGCGAGGCGCGCTGCCCGTCCACGCGCACGATGTTGGTCTGCGGCACGTAGCCGTCGCGCACGTGCGCCACGTCGCGGATGTAGATTGTGCCGCTCGCCGTGGTTTTCACGGGAATGTCGTTCAAGCCCGCTAAGCTGTCGGGGCTTGCATTCATCGTGACCGAATATTCGGTTGCCCCTATTTTTGCCGTGCCCGACGGCAGGATGAGGTTTTGCGCGCTGATCGCGTTCACCACGTCCATGGGCGAGAGGTTGTGCTGCTGCAGCGCGCGCTGGTTGATGTCGACCATGATCTGCCGCTGCTTGCCGCCATAGGGCAGGGGCGCGGAGGCGCCCGGCACGGTCGCGAGCTGCGTCTTCAGGAAGTTGTTGCCGTAGTCGAACAGCTCCTGCTCGGTGAGCTGCGGCGAGGAAAGCGACAGGCGCAAGATCGGCACCGTCGAGGCGTTGTAGCGCAAGATGAACGGCGGCTGGATACCCGGCGGCAGCGAGCGCAGCTGCGCCTGCGAAAGCGCAGTGACTTCGGCGAGCGCTTCCTGGATATTGGCGTGCGGCTGAAAGAAGATCTTCACGACCGCAATGCCGTTGAGCGACGTCGATTCGGTGTGCTCGATATCGTTCACGGCTACGGAAAGGCCGCGCTCGTAGTTGAGCACGATGCGCTTTTCCATCTCGTCGGCAGGCAGACCCGTGTAGGTCCAGATCACCGAGAGCACCGGAATGTCGATGTTCGGGAAGATGTCCGTGGGCGTGCGCAGGATCGTCAGTGGCCCGACGATCAAAAGCAGCAACGCGAGCACGACGAACGTGTACGGGCGCTTGAGCGCGAGTCGAACGATCCACATGGAACGGCAGGTTCCTTCGCTGGTGGCGGAGTGTGGCTCGCGCGGCTGGTCTGGCCGCGGCGGCGAGCGTTTAGGTTATCGGTATCTTGGCCCGCTATTGTGGCGCGCGTGAGGTCTTGGCCTTTGCTGCGCCGGGCCTTTATGGTGCACGGTTCGGACAGGACTATAGCGCCAGTCACCATGCGTCAGCGTACTTTTTCAGGGACTGCCCTGGCAATGGCGCGAAGAATGGGGTTTACCATCTGTTACAGTCAGGTTTTCGTAAGTTGCGCGAACAGAACGAGAACAAAGCGGGGCGGGGAAGTGAGGACGCCGGGCGTCATCTGCATGCCGCCGTTGATGCACCCCCCTATTTTTTTGCTTTGCTCATAGGCTCAAACAAGCAACAATGGGGATGCCAAGGGTCCGGTCGTGCTTAAACGCGCGGTGAGAGCGGGTCGCCCGAGGCGGGATTGGATGCGTGCGCAACCGTTGGTGCGCATCGGTTTTTTTGTCAGCATGCCGACCGGTCTTCCTTTGAGGGAGCCGGCGAAGGTAGCGAGGTAACGGGGAAACATCATGCAAATCGGTTCTATTGTCCGTTCCGTTCATATCGCCGTGCCACAGGGCGCGCGCGGCATCGTGATGCGCCTTCTCGGCGACATGGCGATGGTGACCTGGTATGCCGGGGAGCCTGGCTCGTCGGCGCAACTCAACACCGAGCCCTTTTTTCTCGAAGATCTGATCGATACGGGCGAGCACGTCATGCCCGCCGGCGCGCAGATCCACTGAGCCTGGGCCATGTGACACGCTGACGAGGCGCGCGCGTCTCGTCGCGTGGTTGTGCGCGGCGTGCTCGCCGCCACTGCCCGCAAGAGGCACAATTGCGGGTATGAATTACGATCCTTCTCCTATCGCGGGCGAGCCTTCCGGTCCCGGCGAATCCAGCGACCAGCAAGCCGCGCCCTACGCGCGCCTCACGCCCGAATGCGTGCTCGACGCCGTCGACGGCGTGCTGATCCCGGCCAACCGCCGCACGGATGGCCGCATGCTCGCGCTCAACAGTTACGAGAATCGCGTGTACCAGGTGGGCGTGGAAGACGGCCCGCCGCTCATCGCCAAGTTCTATCGCCCCGGGCGCTGGAGCGACGAGGCGATACTCGAAGAGCACGCATTCGTCGCCGAACTCGCCGCGCGCGAGATTCCGGCCGTGCCCGCGCTCGCCTTCGAAGGACGCACGCTGCACGAGTTCGACGGTTACCGCTTCTCGCTGTTCGAGCGGCGCGGCGGCCGCGCGCCCGATCTCGACCGCAGCGACACGCTCGAATGGCTGGGCCGTTTCATCGGACGCATTCACGCCGTGGGCGCGACCGAGCCGTACCGCGCCCGCCCGACCCTCGACATCCAGACCTACGGCTACGAGCCGCGCACGTATCTGCTCGAACATGGCTTCGTGCCCGAGGACGTGCGCGAAGCGTGGCAGGCGGCTGTGACGCTCGCGCTCGAAGGCGTGGAGGCGGCATTCGAGCGCGCGGGCGAAGTGCGTTCGTTGCGCCTGCACGGCGATTGCCATCCGAGCAACGTGCTCTGGACCGACGCCGGCCCGCATTTCGTGGACTTCGACGACAGCCGCATGGGTCCCGCTATCCAGGATTTGTGGCTGCTGCTGCCAGGCGACCGCGCGGGCGCCTCGCGTGCGATGGCGGATTTGCTTGCCGGTTACGAGGACTTCTGCGAGTTCGAGCCGCGCGAGCTGCATCTCGTCGAAGCGCTGCGCACGCTGCGTCTCATCCACTACTCGGCGTGGCTCGCGCGCCGCTGGCACGATCCGGCGTTTCCCGCGGCGTTCCCGTGGTTCAACACGCAGCGCTACTGGGAAGACCGCATTCTCGAACTGCGCGAGCAGATCGGCGCGATGCAGGAAGGGCCGCTCTGGCCGGTTTGAGCCTCGCGCGCAGGCTCACTCCGCCCGCGCCGGGCTGCCCGGCGCGGTGCCCTGCGCAGACGGCTTGACGATCAACTGCGCGCGCAGGTCGCGCGCCATCGTCTCGAACGCGGGGCGCATCTGCGCGAAATCGTCGGCGCTGCATACGTCGCTTGCAAAATGCGTTTGGCTCGTACGTGTGACGCGCAGCACGTTTGCCTGCGCATCGAGCGCGTACTGCGAACTGAAATCGATGAAACGGTTGTCGGCGTGCTGCGGCATGGGCACGTCGAGCACGCGCATGCCCGGCGGCAGCACGATGCGCGCGCGCTCGGTCACCACTACGTTGCGGCAGACGAAGGGCTGCGTGCGCCGCGATTCGCCGAGCCAGTAGCGCAGATTCGCGTCGAGCCCGCCCACGAAGCTCGTGAGCGTGGGCACGGGCGTGGTCATCTCAGGGTCGACGAAACCGTCGAAGGTGCCCGTGAGCGTGAGCACGAGCGGGCCCGCCGTGGCGTCGAGCGGGCTGGAGGCGAGCGTGGCGCTGCCGCGCAGGTTGGCGTTGCGCAGTTCCCATTGCAGCGACTCCTCACGCTGCGCGGGCGTTTGCAGGCGCAGCACGCTGCGCGTCTGTTCGGCTGACCAGCCCTCGGCCTGCAAGCGGTAGATGAAGCTCGCCGAGCCGTCGGACGCGACCGTGATGTCGAGATCGCTCTCACGCGTGGTCGTGGCCGTGGGGGGCGTGCGGACCTGGGTGCCGTCGCTGGCGAGCACGGCTTCGCGGTCCATGTCCGTCGACGGCAGGTAGCCGAACTCGATGTTGCTCGCCGTCGAGTCCGCGAACATCTGCAGATCGGGCAGCCAGGTGATGACGTGATTGATCACGCCGAAGCCCGGCACGCTCGGCAGCGTGTAGACCGTGCCGCTGCTCACGAGCGCCGGCGTGCTGCGGATGCCCACAGCTGCGAGCAGCGCGCCGTAGAGCGCGACGTGGTCCTTGCAGTCGCCGTAGCGGTTCGCGAGCACGTCGGTTGCGCGATGCGGCACGATCTCGCCGCGCCCGATATTCATCGCCACGTAGCGGATGTTGCGGCGCACCCAGTCGTAGAGCGTTTGCGCCTTGGCGCGCGGGGTATCGTCGTGTGCCGTGAGCGTTTGCGCGAGGTGCACGATGGCCGCGTCGCGTGCGGTCGGGTCCACGGCCGCGTCGCGATAGACCTTCGCGAAGGCCGCGTAATCGGGGAAGGTGGAGACCATCAGCCGGTCGCCGTAGCTCACGTAGGCCACCGAGCCATATTCGAGGCGCTGGAAATTCGCCTTGTCGTAGCGGTACTCGTAGCGCGTGCGGCCGTTCACCGTCGCGGGCGGCAGTACGGTGAAGCCGCGTGCGTCGGCGTAGAGCGGCACTTTCGCGGGCAGGTCGTAGATCACGCGGAAGTTGTGCGTGGGCGCGAGGTCGGGGGGCGTGAAGTCGCTGAACCAGCCGGGCACGAGCGGCACGCGCTGAATCTTGCGCCACGTGAGATGCACACGCGCGCCAGGCTCTACGGCCGGGAACACGATGACCTTGTCCTGCACGTCCTGGAACATCGGGGCGTCGAACGAACGCACTTCCTGCACGTCGCGGATCTGCTCGGGGCGCACGTCGTGACGCCCGCCGTGAGCGTCCTCGGTCCACGCTTCGAGCACCTCCACGTGGGCCATTTCGCGGTTGAACCACACGTAATACTGGCCCGCGCGCGCAATGCCGGCCTCCGTGTTCACGCGCAGCGTGAGCGAGTCGAGCTTGGTGTACGAGCCGTCCGCGTTGACGGTGAAGGTCTGCGTTTCCGATTCGTTGGTGTACGGCGCCTGCGCGGCGCTGCCGGCTGGGTTCACTGCGCTCGCTTCGAGGGGCACCGGCGTGAGCTGCGCGATGCCCGGGCGCAGGTCGGCGGCGAAGGTTCCCGTGGCGGGGCCGAGCACGGCTAGGCAAAGAGCGAGAGCGAGGCGCATGGGGGGCTCGGCAGGTGTCGGGTCGCGGATGGGCGCTACTTCCGTCACTTAAAAGTCATACTACCTGCTTGTCAAGCGGGTGACCCGCACACAGCCCGCGGTGGCGCCTGTATCGAGCATTGAATCTAATGCTGGGCTGCGCAACGAAATGCCCGTTCCCCTCTTTCTCCGTGTCGTCAGACGGCGTTGCCGTCGATTTGCTGCGCACGCAACAATCGATGAAGCGTGGCGGCGCGCGGGCCTTTGAAGGCCATATGTATGTTTACCTCATATTGCCAAGGCGGCGCTTGGGGACTATGGTTCGTCCAGCCGTCAAGCGGCAATTAAGTGTTCTGTGCGTTTGCGCATAAAAGAGCACGAAAGACCACGCCTACCAACAGCCATTTTGGATGGGACCAGAGCGAGTGATCACCCCCTCACTCAACCTCTGGTCGAATCGGGAGATCCCATGAGCAGCGTTGCAGATTCGACGCGCGGTGCGCAAAGCGCACCTTTCTTTTCCAAAGAGGCGACCGTCGCCCCGCCGGGCTTTTCGCGCTGGATGGTGCCGCCCGCGGCGCTGGCCGTGCATCTGTGCATCGGCCAGGCCTACGCGTTTTCCGTTTTCAACTCGCCGCTCACGAAGGTGATCGGCATTACGCAGTCCGCGGCCGATGACTGGTCGCTCACCACGCTGGGCTGGATTTTCTCGCTGGCCATCGTGTTTCTCGGGCTTTCCGCAGCGTTCGGCGGCAAGTGGCTCGAACGTGTGGGCCCGCGCCGCACGATGTTTACCGCCGCGTGCTGCTTTGGCGGCGGTTTCCTCGTTTCCGCGCTCGGCGTGCATCTGCACCAGATCGCGCTGCTGTATCTCGGCTATGGCGTGATTGGCGGTATCGGCCTCGGGCTCGGCTACGTTTCGCCGGTTTCGACGCTGATCCGCTGGTTCCCGGACCGCCGAGGCATGGCAACGGGCCTCGCGATCATGGGTTTCGGCGGCGGCGCGATGATCGCCGCACCGCTCTCGGTCATGCTGATGAAGCATTTCGCGAGCGACACGAGCGTGGGCGTCGCGCAAACCTTCGTGGTGCTCGGCGTGGCGTACTTCATCTCGATGACGATCGGCGCCATCACCATCCGCGTGCCGGCTCCTGACTGGAAGCCCGCAGGCTGGACGCCGCCCGTCGTGGCGAAAAAGCTCGTGTCTAACCAGCACGTGCACATCGACCAGGCGCTCAAGACGCCCCAGTTCTACCTGATCTGGCTCGTGCTGTTCCTCAACGTGACGGCGGGCATCGGCATTCTGGGCCAGGCCTCGGTCATGATCCAGGAAAGCTTCAAGGACACCGTGACTGCCGGTGCTGCGGCGGGCTTCGTCGGCCTGCTCTCGCTCTTCAACATGGGCGGGCGTTTCGTGTGGGCCTCGGCCTCCGACTGGGTGGGCCGCAAGAACACCTACTTCATCTTCTTCGTGTTCGGCGCGGTGCTCTATTACGCGGTGCCGCAGTTCGCGCAGAGCGGCAACATCGTGTTCTTCGTGCTCTCGTTCTGCCTGATTCTGTCGATGTACGGCGGCGGCTTCTCGACCGTGCCCGCGTATCTCGCGGACATGTTCGGCACGGCGTTCGTGGGCGGCATTCACGGCCGTCTGCTGACCGCGTGGGCCGCGGCTGGCGTGGCGGGCCCGGTGCTCGTGAACTACGTGCGCGCCTACCAGGTCGCAAACGGCGTGGCGAAGGCCGACGCGTACACGATGACCGTGCACATCATGGCTTCGCTGCTCGTGATCGGCTTCATCTGCAATTTGCTCGTGCGCCGCGTGGACGCGAAGCATCACATGAGCGAGACGCAACTCGCCGCCGGTAAATAAGGAGGAACGCGCAATGTCTACTCAAGTTGCCACGAAATCGTCGAACAAGGCGCTGATGGCGGTCTTCTGGCTCTACGTGCTGGTGCCGCTCGTATGGGGCGTGACCAACACGCTCGCGCAGGCGATGAAGCTGTTCGGCTGATGCCTTCCTGATGTTCGAATGGCTTGGGGCGGCGTGAGCCGCCCAACGAAGCAACCCGTGCTGCGGGCCGCCGACGAGAGTCGCGGCCCGCAGTTTTTTTAGAGCGCCTGGTTGCGCGAATCACACATCACAAGTCGATCCCGCGCCCGCTGCCTGTTCGCGCGCGGCTTTTGCGCCTTCGACCTGGAGAATGGTCGGCAGGGACACGCCGTTTTTCGCCGCGGTGACCTCCGCGAGGATCGACACCGCGATCTCAGGCGGCGTGCGGCTGCCGATGTAAATACCCACCGGCCCATGCAGCCGCGCGAGTTCCGCTTCGCTCAGGTCGAACTCCTTGAGCCGTTCGCGCCGCGCCGCGTTGTTGCGCCGCGAGCCCAGCGCGCCCACGTAGAACGCAGGCGTCTTGAGCGCTTCCATCAGCGCGAGGTCGTCGAGCTTGGGATCGTGCGTGAGCGCGATCACGGCGCAGCGTTCGTCGAGCTTCATGTCGAGCACGGTGTCGTCGGGCATGGTGCGCGCGAGCGCCGTGCCAGGCACGTCCCAGGTGTCTGTGTATTCCTCGCGCGGGTCGCACACGGTCACCTGGTAATCGAGCCCCACCGCGATCTGGCACAGATAGCGCGAGAGCTGGCCCGCACCGATCACCAGCATGCGGTAGCGCGGCCCGTGAATCGTGAGCAGGCGCACGTCGTCGAAGTCCACGCCATCGGTCGCTTTCGCGGGGCCGAGCGTGGCGCGGCCAGTCGCCATATCGAGTGTGCGCGCAACGAGTTCGCCGCGCTCGACGGTCTCGAGCAGTTCGCGTATGCCCGATGCCTCGGAGAGCGGTTCGAGCACGAGCTGGATCGTGCCGCCGCATGGCAGTCCGAAACGATGCGCCTCTTCCGCCGTGATGCCGTACTTCACGGCTTCGGGTTGGGTGATCGTCACGCCTTCGCGGTGCACGCGGTCGATGAGATCGTCCTCGATGCAGCCGCCCGACACGGAGCCGACCACGAGGCCGTCGCCGCGCACCACGAGCATCGCGCCCTCGGGGCGCGGCGACGAGCCCCACGTTTTCACCACTGTCACCAGCAACGCGCGGTGCCCTGCGTCGAGCCAGCGCACGCTGGATTTCAGGACTTCGAGATCCACGCTGTCCATGATCGTTTCCTTTTCGGTGTTTCCTCAGTGCCTTCGCCTTCCGGCTGGCCTTCTGCGTCGCTCGCGGCGAGTTCCGCCGCCTCGTCGGTATTTTGCTGCGTGCCGCCGCCCAGCTGTTCCCCGAAACGCTTGAAAAACTCGCCGGCAATCTTGCGCGCCGCGCCGTCGACGAGGCGCGAGCCGATCTGCGCGAGCTTGCCGCCCACCGACGCGTTCGCGGTGTAAGTGAGCGTGGTCGACTCGTCGCCAGCCGATTCGAGCTTCACGTGCGCGTCGCCCTTGCCGAAGCCCGCCGCGCCGCCCTGGCCTTCGAAGACGATCGTGTAGCTGTTCGGCGCGTCGATATCGGCGAGCTGCATGCGGCCCTTGAAGCGGGCCTTCACCGGGCCCACCGCGGCGGTCAGCGCAACGGCGTAGGCGTTCTCGCCATCGGCTTCGATGCTTTCGCAGCCCGGTATGCACGCCTTGAGGATCGCCGTGTCGTTGAGCGCTTCCCAGGCGCGCTGTTGCGGCACCGGCAGCGTGTGACTTTCGGTCAGCTCCATCGTGTTTCTCCTTGTGCTTCGCACAGGCTGCGCGCGAACGCTTCGAGGCTGTCGAGATTGTGGACGGGGTAATGCGCGTCGACGTGGGGCAGCATCGCCTGCACGCCGCGCGCCTTGGGTGCGAAATCGCGGTAACGCAAGAGCGGATTGAGCCAGACCACGCGATGCGCGAAGCGGTGCAGTCGCGCCATCTCCTCGCCGAGCAGGCTGCATTCGTCGTGATCGAGCCCGTCGGTAACGATCAGCACCGTGGCGCGGCCGCCGAGCATGCGGCGCGCCCAGCGGCGATTGAATTCGGCTAGCGTCGCGCCGATGCGCGTGCCGCCCGACCAGTCCGCAACCTGGGTGGCGAGCTGGGCGAGCGCGACATCGGGGTCGCGTTCGCGCAGCGCGCGCGTGGCGTGCGTCAGGCGGGTGCCGAAGAGAAACACCTGCAGACGCTCGCGCGATTGCAGCAGCGCGTGGCAGAAGTAGAGCACCGCGCGCGAATAGCTGCTCATCGAGCCGGAGATGTCGAGCAGCAGCACGAGCGGCAGCTTGCGCTCCACGGGCGCGCGATATTTCCACACGGTCCAGTCGCCGCCTGCGCGAACCGCGTGGCGCGCGCTTGCGCGCAGGTCCGCGTGCGTGCCGTGCGAGGCGGCCTTGAGGCGGCGCGTGCGTTCGGTCGCGAGCGGCAAGCGGCGCGCGCGGATCAGGTGGCGCAGCGCACGCCATTCGTCGGCGGAAAGCGTGTCGAAATCGCGTTGGCGCAGGCGTTCTTCGGCGCTGAACGTGGCGTGCGCGCGCAACTCGTGTTCTTCGTGCGAAGGCGGCGGCTTCGCGCCGGGGCGATTGGCGGGGCGTGCCGCGAGCGCGTCGGCGAGGCGGTTGTTGCGGCGCGGCGGCGGCACGCCGCCTTGTACCTTCGGCAGCAAGAGCGCGCGCAGCTTGCCTTCGAAATCGGGGTCGCGCCAGAAGAGGGCGAACGCGGCGTCGAAGATCTCGCGTTCGTCCGGTGCGCTCGTCAGCAGCGCGGCGAGCGCCGCATGCACGTCGTCGCGGCGGCCGAGGTCGATATGGCGCAGCGCTTCGATCGCGTCGACGGCGCGCGAAGGCGACATCGGCAGGCCCGCGCCGCGCAGCACGCGCACGAAATGCACGACGTTGCGCGAGAACGTGGGCATGGCGTCGATCGCGGCGGTGTCGTTCGCGGCGGCGGGCATCGTGCTCACTCCGTGAGCGCGAGCGTTTGCGCGATGCGTTGCGCGTCGAGTTGCGCGAGGTCGTCCTGGTACTTCAGCAACACGCCCAGTGTGTCCTGTACCGATTGCGGATCGAGTTCCGTTACGGCGAGCGCAGAAAGCGCGCGGCACCAGTCGATTGTTTCCGCAATACCGGGCGCCTTGAAAAGGTCCATTGTGCGCAGTTGATGCACGAATGCCACCGCGCGATGCTGCAACTCCGGGGCGGTTTCAGGCGCGCGCGCGGCCACGATCGCGAGTTCGCGCGCACGGTCCGGGTAGCCTAGCCATTGATAAAGACAGCGCCGCTTGAGCGCATCGTGCACTTCGCGCGTGCGGTTCGAGGTGATGACGACGAGCGGCGGCGTGCTCGCACGTATGGTGCCGTATTCGGGAATCGATACCTGGAAGTCCGAAAGGAGTTCGAGCAGGAAGGCTTCGAACGGTTCGTCGGCGCGGTCGATTTCGTCGATCAGCAGCACGCGGCGAGCGGCGGGGTTCTGCGGATCGGGTTGCAACGCCTGCAACAACGGGCGCTTCAACAAAAATTCGTCGCGATAAAGCGTGTCGTTGTGCGGCTTTTCGCCGGCGGCTTCGGCAAGTCGCAGCGCCATGATCTGGCGCGGATAGTCCCACTCGTAGAGCGCGCTCGCCGTGTCGAGTCCTTCGTAGCACTGCAGACGCAAAACGGCGGTGCCGAGCGTTGCCGCAGCGGCTTTCGCAAGTTCGGTCTTACCGACCCCTGGCTCGCCTTCGAGAAACAGCGGCCGCTCCATGCGCAGCGCGAGAAAGAGTGCCGTGGCGAGCTCGCGGCTCGCGTAATAGCCGCGCGCTTCGAGTTGCGCGAGGGTGTCGTCGATCGAGGCGGATTGCATTCGGGCTTCTGTGAACGCTGATCAAAGGCGGCGAGCGCTCCCACGTCTCTCATGGAAGCGCTCGCCCTCGGGACAGGCCTAGCCGTTGGCCTTCGCCACCGCGCGAGCCGCGAGCACCGGGATGAGGTGCGCGCGATATGCCGCGCTCGCGTGCAGGTCGGTGTTGAGGTCGTCAGCGGGGATTTTCACCGCGCGTGCGGCTTCCGGCGCGAAGTTCGTCTTGAGCGCGCTTTCCAGCGCGCTCGCGCGGAACACCGAAGGCCCGGCGCCCGTGACCGCCACACGTACTTCACTGGCGTACTTCGCGACGAACACGCCCGCGAGCGCGAAGTGCGAGGCCGGATTGCGGAACTTCTCGTAGGCCGCGCGTTCGGGCACCTGGAATTCGACGGCCACGATCAGCTCGTCGGGCTCCAGCGCCGTTTCGTACATGCCGAGGAAGAAGTCGTCGGCCGCGATGCGCCGCCGGTCCGTCACCACCGTCGCGTTGAGCGCGAGCACCGCAGCCGGATAGTCGGCGGCGGGATCGTCGTTGGCAATGGAGCCGCCCAGCGTGCCGAGCGCGCGCACCTGGCGGTCGCCGATCATGCCCGCGAGGTCCGCGAGCGCGGGCAGCGTGTTGCGGATCTGCGCGTTTTCGGCGACGTCGGCATGGCACACGGCCGCGCCCACCTTCACCACCTTGCCGTCCACCTGCAAGGCTTTGAGCTCGGGAATGCGCGTGACGTCCACGAGCGTGGTGGGCTGCGCGAGGCGCAGCTTCATCGCCGCGAGCAGACTCTGGCCGCCGCCCAGGAATTTGGCGTCGGCGTCGGCCGCGAGGGCTTTCACGGCGCCTTGCGCGTCAGTCGCGCGCTGATAGTCGAATGCGTACATGGAGCGCCTCCGCTCAAGGTTGTGAAGGGGCCTGCGCGGCCTGGATCGCTTGCCATACTCGATGCGGCGTGGCTGGCATCTGTAGATCTTTCACGCCTAAGGAGCTAAGTGCGTCCAGAATGGCGTTGATGACGGCAGGCGGCGAACCGATCGCGCCTGCCTCGCCGCAGCCCTTCACGCCGAGCGGATTGTGCGTGCACGGCGTGCCCTTCGCGGTTTCCACCGTGAATGAAGGCACATCCGACGCGTGCGGCATCGCGTAGTCCATGTACGAGCCCGAGAGCAACTGGCCGCTTTCGTTGTCGTACACGCAGCTTTCGAGCATCGCCTGGCCGATGCCCTGGCCGAGCCCGCCATGCACCTGGCCTTCGACGATCATCGGGTTGATGACGTTGCCGAAGTCGTCCACAGCGGTGAAACGCTCGATGCGCGTCTCGCCCGTTTCGGGATCGACTTCGACTTCGCACAGATACGCACCCGACGGATACGTGAAGTTGGTCGGATCGTAGAACGCGCTTTCGTCGAGGCCCGGTTCGAGCGTCTCCAGCGGATAGTTGTGCGGCACGTACGCGGCGAGCGAGATTTCGGCGAAGGTCTTCGTGCGGTCGGTGCCCGCCACGCGGAACACGCCGTCCGCGAACTCGATGTCCTCCACGCCCGCTTCGAGCATGTGCGCCGCGATCTTCTTTGCCTTCGCCTCGATCTTGTCGAGCGCCTTCATGATGGCCGAGCCGCCCACCGAGATCGAGCGCGAGCCGTAGGTGCCCATGCCGAACGGAATGCGGCCCGTGTCACCGTGCACGATCTCGACTTGTTCGATCGGCACGCCCAGACGATCGGCCACGACCTGCGCGAAGGTCGTCTCGTGGCCCTGGCCGTGGCTGTGCGAGCCCGTGAACACGGTGACGGAGCCGGTCGGGTTCACGCGGACCTCGCCGGCTTCGAAGAGACCAGCACGCGCGCCAAGTGCACCCGCGATGTTCGAAGGCGCGAGGCCGCAGGCCTCGATGTAGCACGAGTAGCCGAGCCCGCGCAGCTTGCCTTGCGCCTTCGACGCGTCGCGCCGCGTGGCGAAGCCCTTTACGTCGGCGAGTTCCAGCGCGCGCCCAAGGCACGCTTCGTAGTCGCCGGTGTCATAGGTGAGGCCAACGGGCGTGGCGTACGGGAAGCTCGTGATGAAGTTACGGCGGCGAATTTCGGCAGGGTCGATGTTCATCTCGCGCGCGGCCGTTTCCACCAGACGCTCGACCACGTAGGTCGCTTCCGGTCGGCCCGCGCCGCGATACGCATCGACAGGCACCGTGTTCGTGAACACGGCCTTCACCTCGGCGTAGATCGCAGGCGTGGTGTACTGGCCCGCGAGCAGCGTCGCGTAGAGGATGGTCGGCACGCTGGAGGCGAACGTCGAGAGATACGCGCCCATGTTCGCCGTGGTGTGCACGCGCATGGCGAGGAACTTTCCATCCTTGTCGAGCGCGAGTTCGGCTTTCGTCACGTGGTCACGGCCATGCGCATCGGAAACGAAGGACTCCGATCGTTCGGCGGTCCACTTCACCGGGCGGCGGATTTTCTTCGCGGCCCACGTGAGCGCGACATCTTCGGCGTACAGAAAGATCTTCGAGCCGAAGCCGCCGCCCACGTCGGGCGCGACGATGCGCAGCTTCGTCTCCGGCAGCCCGAGCACGAACGCGGCCATGAGCAGGCGTTCGACGTGCGGGTTCTGGTTCGACACGTACACGGTGTAGCTGTCGTCGTGCTGCGAGTAGCTCGCGTTCACGGCGCGCGGCTCGATGGCGTTCGGGATGAGCCGGTTGTTGACGATGTCGAGTGTCGTCACGTGCGCGGCCTGTGCGAAGGCGGCGTCGGTCGCGGCCTTGTCGCCGTGGCCCCACGTGTAGCACGTGTTGTTCGGTACGCCGTCGTGCACGAGCGGCTGGCCCGCGTCGGCGGCGTGGGCCGTATCGACTGCGGCGGGCAGCTCTTCGTAATCGACAACGACGAGTTCGGCGGCGTCCTTCGCGGCCTTGACCGAATCGGCGATCACGAGCGCGACCTGGTCACCCACGTGGCGCGCTTTCTCGTGCGCGATCACCGGATGCGGCGGCTCGTTCATGGGCGTGCCGTCGATGCTGTGAATGAGCCAGCCGCACGGCAGGCCCCCCACGTTTTCCGCGGCGAGATCCGCGCCGGTGAACACGGCCACGACACCGGGCGAGGCCTTCGCGGCGTTGACGTCGATGCTCTTGATGCGCGCATGCGCGTGCGGCGAGCGCACGAACACGGCCCAGGTTTGCGCGGGCAGCACGACGTCGTCGGTGTACTGGCCGGCGCCGGTCAGGAAGCGGAAATCTTCCTTGCGCTTGATTGGCGCGCCGATCATGCGATTGGGTTCGGGTGCGTTCATGGTGGCCTCCCGAATCAAGCGGCGGTGGTCGTGCCCGCGCGCATTTCCTGCGCGCCAGCGACCACGGCCTTCACGATGTTGTGATAACCCGTACAGCGGCAGAAGTTGCCGTCGAGTCCTTCGCGCACGTCCGCTTCGGTCAAGTCGGGCTTGGCGGCGGCGAGCGCGGTCGCGCACATCACCATGCCTGGCGTGCAGAAACCGCATTGCAGGCCGTGGCATTCGCGGAACGCGGCCTGCATGGGATGCAGCGCGCCATTCTTCGCGAGGCCTTCGATCGTCGTCACCTCCATGCCGTCGCACTGCACCGCGAGCTGGTTGCACGACTTGATCGCGCGGCCGTTCAGATGGACGGTGCAGGCCCCGCATTGCGCCGTGTCGCAGCCGACGTGCGTGCCGGTGAGACGCTGCTGTTCGCGCAGGAACTGGACGAGGAGCGTGTGAGGTTCGACCTCGGCGGTCACGGGCGCGCCGTTGACCGTGAGGCTAATACTGATCGCCATTGATTGTCTCCAATGTCGACCGGAGCACGGCGCTCGCGCGTGGCTCCGGTCCCATACCGGGTGATGGGATAGAGACCTGCCTGGGCCCGCTTTTTTACACTGAATCGACCGCCATAACCGCCCGCAGTAAGACTCGCCCGTCGAACGCGTTGCACCTCATTGCGCGCGCAACGCACAACTCCGCACACAAAACGCGGGGCGGTTCGGGAGAAAGCGGGTGGAGCGGAATCTGGGTCCGGCTGGTGCCTTTCTGTTCAGTGAAGCCTGGGGTGACGCCCGGACAGTAAAGCACAATTTGCCGAATTTCGCTGCGCGGGGTTTTACCCTCCAGAATGCTTGCAGCGTGCGAAAAAAAAGCCCGCCTCGATGATTCGGGGCGGGCCGTTGCGTTGCAGTGCAGCGATCGAGGCGATCAAAGTGCCGCGAAGATCACGCGCTCATCATTCGTGATGCACTGGCTCGTGCGGTGCGTGCGCGAGGCGCGAATGACGGCGCGAATAGCCGAAGTACACGATGAGGCCGAACGCTGTCCAGACGAGGAAAGCGACCCACGTGAGCGCCTGCAGATTGATCATCAGAAAGAGACAGGAAGCCACCGCGAGAATCGGCACCACGGGCACGCCGGGGCAGCGGAACGCGCGCGGCAGGTCCGGGTGCGTCTTGCGCAACACGAGCACGGCGATCGACACCATCGAAAACGCGGCGAGCGTACCGATGTTGATGAGCTCGGCGAGCACGTTCAGCGGCACGAGCGCGCCGATCAGGCCAAAGAAAATGCCCACGAGCCAGGTCGTGAAGAACGGCGTGGCGAACCGCGGATGCACCTTCGAGAGCTTGGCCGGCAAGAGGCCGTCGCGCGACATCGCGTAGATGATGCGGGTCTGGCCGTAGCTCATCACGAGGATCACGGTGAGCATGCCGAGCACGGCGCCCAGATCGATGAAGCCCGCGACCCAGTTCTCGCCTACCGCCTGGAGTGCGAACGAAACCGGATGGCCGACATGCGCGAAGCGCGGCGAGGGCACGATGCCTGTCACGACCGCCGCCACGGCTACATAAAGCACCGCGCACACGGCGAGCGAGGCGATGATGCCGATCGGCAGATCGCGCTTGGGGTTCTTCACTTCCTCGGCGGCGGAAGACACCGAGTCGAAGCCGATAAACGCGAAGAACATCACGGCCGCGGCGCCGAACACGCCGCGCCAGCCGTTGGGCATGAACGGATGCCAGTTGGCGGGGGTGACGTGGAACACGCCCACCGCGATCACGAGCAGCACCACGGTCACCTTGATCGCCACCATGATGTTGTTGATGCGCGTGGATTCGCGCACGCCCACGGAAAGCAGCGCCGTGATGGCCATCATCACGAGGAAGGCGGGCAGGTTAAAGAGCGTGTGCACACCTGGCACGGCGCCGGGCGCGGCCGAAAGCGCGGCGGGCAGCGTGAGGCCGAAGCCCGAAAGCAGCGATTGCAAATAACCCGACCAGCCCACCGAGACCGCCGAAGTGGCGAGCCCGTACTCGAGCATCAGGTCCCAGCCGATCACCCACGCGGCCAGTTCGCCGAGCGTGGCGTACGAATAGGTGTAGATCGAGCCGGCAACGGGAATGGTCGAGGCGAATTCGGCGTAGGCGAGCGCGGCGAAGCAGCAGGCAAGCGCCGCGATCAGGAACGAGACCATGAGCGCCGGGCCGGCCTGTACGGCGCCCGTGCCGGTGAGCACGAAAATGCCGGTGCCGATGATCGCGCCGATGCCAAGAAAGGTGAGGTCGAGCGCGCCGAGTGCTTTTTTCAGGCCGGCGCCCTTGGCGCTCGCCTGCAACATGTGCTCGACGTTCTTCTTGCGAAAGAGGGACATTTGGCGGGGAACTCCACGTAAAACGCGCGAAGGCGAGGAACCGGCGCAGTGGGATGACCCATGCCCGCCTTCGCCGGCTTCGCGTGCCGGATGTCTTTGGGGGAAACCCTAAATTTTAGCGGATGTCGCGCGCGAGACTGGTTGAGCAGGGTCGGAAACGCTCGCAAGGCGCGGACGATTCCGCCGCAATCCGGAGCGCGTACGCGCAAACCTTCCCCGGACCTGCGGGAACGGCGGAATTCATTTCCGGATCAACGGGTTATGGCGAGAAGGCCGCCTTGATGCCGCTGCGCCGTCTGGATTTCAGGCGCTGACGGTGGGCGAGAGATCGACGAGCCGGTTGCTCATCACGTAGAAGGTCAGCTCGGCGTTGTTGGTGAGCTTCATCTTTTCGAGCAGGCGCGTGCGGTAGACGCTCACCGTCTTGACCGAAAGCGAGAGCGCGTGCGCGATGTCGGTGAGGCGCTTGCCCGAGGCGAGCATGCACAGCGTCTGGTATTCGCGGTCGGAGAGCTTTTCGTGGGGCAGTTGCTCGCCGTCCACCAGCACGTAGTCGGCGAGCGCTTCGGCCATGGCCGGGCTCACGTACTTGCGGCCCGCCGCGACCTGCTGGATCGCGGCGATCATCTGCGCGGCGTCCACCGTCTTCGAGAGATATCCGGCCGCGCCTGCCTTGAGCGCCCGCACCGCGTATTGATCTTCGCGAAACATCGAGAACATCAGCACCGGCACGCGCGGCGCCTTTTTCTTGGCGCGCTTGAGCACCTCCACGCCGTTCATGTCCGGCAGCGAGATGTCGAGGAGGACCACGTCGCACACATGCTTCGCGATCGCCGCGAGCGCCTCGGCGCCGGTTTGCGCTTCGATCACCTCGGCGGCAATGCCGCGGTCGAGCAGCAACTGGCGAACGCCCTGGCGCACGACGGCATGGTCGTCGACCAGCAGGATGCGATGGGTCATGAGCGGGCGCCTTCTGTCATGAGGAGGGGCGAAGCGCAATGGGAGACGGCCAGCAGCGCGTCCCAGGCGAAGCGCGCGCGCACGGTCGTGCCGCGCTGGGCGGCTTCCTGCTGTGCGTCGTCGTGAGCCGCGCGCGCGATGCCGCCCTTGACGGCGCGCAGCGAGCCGCCGAAGGCGGCGCAGCGTTCGCGCATGCCGGCGAGGCCGTAGTGCCCGGAGCGGGTGTTGCGTTTTTCAGTGCTGCCGTCGTCCTGGCTCAAAGCCGGGTTGCGGCGCGCGCGCTGGGCGATGCGCGCGAGGCCGATGCCGTCGTCGGCGATCGTGAGCGTGAGGTGGCGCGTCGTGCTTTCGAGCCGCACTTCGGCGCACGTGGCCTGCGCGTGGCGCGCCACGTTGGCGAGCGCTTCCTGGGCCACGCGGAACACGGCGAGCGCGGCCTCGGCGGGCAGGCGGGCGAGGCGTGCGTCGTCGCTGGCGCCGGCGAGGTGGGCGGCGAGGCCCGTGCGAGCCGCGAAGCCGCGCACCCAGCCCGAAAGCGCGGGTGCGAGGCCCGCTTCGAGTTGCGGCGCGTGCAGGCCGTCGAGCACGTGGCGCATCGCGCCCGTGGCCGCCTCGAGCGAGCGGGCGACAAGCGCGAGCGCCTCGGCGCATTGCGGCGGTGCGTTGGCGGGCAGCCAGGTGTGGACGTTGGCGAGCGCGAAGTGCGTGGCGGCGAGTTCGGCGCCGACACTGTCGTGCAGATCGCGCGCGAGCCGGTGGCGTGCGGCTTCGTCGGCGTGAATGGACTGGGCGGCGCTGGCGTGGGGAAGCGCCCGGCTCGGGCGACGGCTATCGCCGCGCGCCGGCGCGGCAATTTGCCGATGCGCGCGGTCGAGGTCTTCGAGCGCGGCCACCGTGGCCGCTTCGTCGGCGGCAGCGGACCATGCGAGGAAGGCGAGGCCGTCAACGCCATGAGCGGCGCGCGGCGCATCGCCGGCAGGCGTGCGCGCATTCGGCGCGGCGTATCTCGACGTATTCATCCTTCCCCCGTTCAGGAACCGGTTCCTGCTGTCAGACATCCGTCGGGATTGGTTTCCCCGGCGTGACGGCGAACAGCACGGCGCAGCGTAACGAAATTTACAACCAGTAACAACCTGGCTCTGTCCCTGGACACGACCCAGTGTATCCAATGTTGCGCTGCGATAATATCTTAAAAAAAGAAAAACTTCAGTCTGGACAAGGGTTAGCGGCCAAACTTCAGGTGCAGCATGAGGTCGCGGGCCTTTGTCATGTAGGAAAAATACTGACAGGGAAGGTATCGCATTTGTGTGACAACTGTAACTGCATCGGCGGCAAACTCGCGACAAAGTAACGAGCCAAATTAAAGTGTGCAGGCGAAAAAAAACCGGAGCACAAAGCTCCGGTTCTTCGAGTCGTGAGTGACCTGGCTGCGGCGCTTAGCCGACGAACGCCTTTTCCACCACGTAGTGACCCGGCTGGTTGTTGCTGCCTTCCGTGAGGCCGGCCTGCTCGAGCAGCTCGACGGTGTCGCGCAGCATGTGCGTGCTGCCGCAGAGCATGATGCGGTCGCGCTCCGGCGAGAACGGCGGCAGATCGAGGTCTTCGAACAGCTTCTTCGTGTCGATCAGCTCGGTGATACGGCCGCGGTTGTCGAACACTTCGCGCGTGACGGTCGGGTAGTACACCAGCTTCTCGCGCACGATCTCGCCCAGATACTCATGGTCGCGCAGCTCTTGGGTGATGAAGTCCTTGTACGCGAGTTCGTCGACGAAACGGCAGGTGTGCGTGAGCACGATCTTGTCGAAGCGGTCGTAGATATCCGGGTCCTTGATGATCGACATGAACGGCGCGAGGCCCGTGCCGGTCGAGAGCAGCCACAGCACCTTGCCGGGCAGCAGGTTGTCGGCCACCAGCGTGCCGACGGGCTTCTTGCCGATCAGAACCTTGTCGCCGACCTTCAGGTGCTGCAGGCGCGACGTGAGCGGGCCGTCCGGCACCTTGATGCTCAGAAACTCCAGATGCTCTTCGTAGTTCGCGCTCGCGAGCGAGTACGCGCGCATGAGCGGCTTGCCTTCGACTTCGAGGCCGACCATGGTGAACTGGCCGTTATCGAACCGCAGGGCCTGGTCGCGCGTGCAGGTGAAGCTGAAAAGCGTGTCGGTCCAGTGATGGACGCTCAGAACGGTTTCTTCGGTGAATTTGCTCATGGTTCCTGAAGTGCGAAACAAGCGCCGCCTGACTGCGGCGATCCTGCCGGCCTGCTGTCCAGTACAGCGTAGCTTTGACGATAGGCTCGGGACCCGGCTGCCAGGCTTGATGGCCCGGCAGGCAAGTCCCAGTTGTTTGTTTGCCAGCCCGCTCCGCTGCGAACGGAGCGCAATCCGTCATTTTACCGCGCTCGGGCCGGAAGGACCCGCTTGCGCCTGCTCGAACGACTTAGCGCTGCAAGAGAGGGTGGCTCGCTGCGGCGGTGTGCTGGCATCCGCACGCGAGCACAACACGCAACGGCGGGGTCTGCTGGCGACGGCACAAGGGTTGGCGGGTAGCCTCGCCCGGCCTTGCGAGCCGGACTGGATCTTGCCAGGACCCGCGAGAGCGGGTTCTCGTGCCGCTCGCAGCGCGCGCCGGATGCTGGTGGTCCGAGCGGCGTGTGCGAATTTTCCGCTGAATGATACCGGAAGGTCTGACAGCCCGCAGCATTGACCCTGGTGGCAGGGCAGTTTCGGGGCGGGTTTTAGACGCCGATACGTGTGTAATGGCGCCATTTTCAGCGCTGCAGCGGTGGTGCGACCGTGCGCCGCGCCGCGTGAGGCGCGCGATCGCGCCCTAACGGTCGGCCGCGAGCTTCACGCCAAGCCCAATCAGCGCGGCGCCGCAAAACGCGTCGATCGGGCGGCGCAGGCGGCGGTAGCCGCGCTGGGTGCGGTCGTCGGCGAACAGGAAGGCGAGGCTGCAATGCCAGCCGAACGACATCGTGGCGACCGTGGCGAGCGCGACGCCGTAGAACCACAGCGGCGGATGCGCCGGAAATACGGCTGCGAACACGCTGGTCCAGAACACGCACGACTTGGGGTTCGTGAGGCAGGTGATGAGGCCCGCGCGCCAGGTGCGAAGCCACGCGCGCCGGTCGGCGGGAGGCAGCGGTGCGACGACGGCTTGTGCCGCGGCGGCTAGCTCGCGCCGCACGCCCGAGCGCAGCAGCTTGAGCCCGAACCACACCAGATAGAGCGCGCCCGCCACGCGCACGCCGTTGTAGAGCCAGCCAATGTGCTGCAGCACAGCGGCGAAGCCGAGCATGGCGAGCGCCGCCCAGAGTGTGGAGCCGACGCCGACGCCTGCTGCCGAGGCCACGCCGAGGCCGCGCCGGCCGGCAAGCGAAAGCTGCGTGACCATGAAGAAGTTCGGGCCGGGGCTGATGAGCGCAAACAGATAGACGACAACGATCTGCAGCAGCGTGGCGAGGTAATGCATCTGAGGACACCTGACGAAACGAAAAAACGCGCGGCGCGCGCGACGCGACATATTAGCGTGGGCCGGTGCATGCGGGTGGCCGCGATCGGCGGAGTGTCGCGCGGATGCTTCGGCTGGGCAGCGGCCGCTGCCAGGCGCGTCAGTCTTCGAGGCGCAGGCGCGCCATGTACGGCAGATGGTCCGAAAGCCAGGCGGTTTCCTGCGCGGGCTGGATCAACTCGACGGGCTTGAGGCCGCGCACGAACATCTTGTCGAGCGCGAGCGCGGGCGAGAACGCCGGGAAGGTGCGCGCCGGTTCGCCGAGCAGCGTCGCGACTTCCTGCAACCCATGTTCGGCGAAGAGCGGCACGGAGTCGTTGCGCCAGTCGTTGAAGTCGCCCGCCAGCACGAGCGGCCCCTGCGGCGCTTCCTTCACGATCCAGTGCGCGATCCAGTTCATCTGCCGCAGGCGCGCACTGCGCGTGAGCGCGAGGTGCGCGCACAGCAGCGTGACCGACTGCCCGGCGACGTTTGCGCGCGCAACGAGCAGCCCGCGCCGCTCGAAGCGGTGTGCGGAGATGTCCCAGCGACCGCCGAGGTCGAGCGGATGCGGCGAGAGAATCGCATTGCCGTGCCGCCACGAAGGCTTGAACACGTTGGGCCCGAGGGCGATCTGCAATTCGAGCGCCGTGGCGATTTCGGTGGCCTGGCAGTGCCAGACGTCGTCTATCGGGTCGCCGAGCTGTGAGCCGAAGGCCGAGGCGAGCACCGGCTGCGGCAAGCGGCGGGCCATCGCTTCCTGGAGGAACCAGGCGTCGGCATGGGTGGACTGCACCCAGCGCCGCATGGCCTCCCAGGCCTCGAAGCCCAGCGGGGAGCGGCCCTTGTGCAGGTTCCAGCTCACGGCGACGAAGTCTTTGCTCTGTGAGGTGTCGATGAGCGGTTGTTCGGGATTTCGCATGCGTTTTTTCTAACGGATTGGGTCACGCCGGGTCATGCATTGAGCCATTGCGATCACTGTGTGGGTGGCGCGAGCGTTGCGTGCACCCGGTACGCAAGCGAGGGGTTCTGGTCGACGATCTGCCAGGTGACCCACTGCCCATCCGGCACGATCAGGCCCGGATGGCTCGCGTTCACCTGGCGCGGCTGCGGCGGCAGCTTGCAGCCTTCGGGCGTGCTCGGCGCGGTGTCGTTTTCTAGCGTTTCCTGCGCGTCGATCGACAGGACGACGAGGTTCGCGCGCACCTGCAGCGGCGAAACGGTGATCGTGCGCGACAGGTCGATGCTGCCTGCGGGCTGATCCTTGCAGCCCACGTTGTGCGAGACGACCTTGTGATGCGTGTCGGTGCGCGCCTGGCCGATCGAGGTCGTGCCATTGAACGCGTCGATCTGCTGGCCGTCGCGCATCACCTGCAATTCCCACTGGACAGCGCCCTGCGTGACCGGCGCCGGTGCGGGCGCCGCACCTGGCACCACAGCGGCGGTGGCGGGTGCAGTCGGAGGCGGTGGGGGCGGAGGTGTCGCGG